>NZ_JABWRA010000080.1:0-18510 GCF_014268705.1 Pseudomonas sp. SWRI179
GGGGCTATAGCTCAGCTGGGAGAGCGCTTGCATGGCATGCAAGAGGTCGACGGTTCGATCCCGTCTAGCTCCACCAATTTACACTTCAAGGTCTGGCCACACCGGCCTTGAAGCGATCAGCTCTCAGCACTGATCACGTTAGAAGGTTTGTGTCCCCTTCGTCTAGTGGCCTAGGACACCGCCCTTTCACGGCGGTAACAGGGGTTCGAGTCCCCTAGGGGACGCCACGATTACCCGCTCTGCGGGATTTTATAAGGGTCATTCAATTCTTGAATGGCCCTTTTGTTTGTCTGGCGTTCGGCCAATTTCCTATCCTTGAAAAACACTTCTGACCGGCGGTCAAAATTTCCGCTTGCGGAAAATTATTACATGGATAATATTTTAATCGTAATATTCGGAGGCGACGATGAGCGATAAAAAGGCACAAACCCGTGAACGCATTCTCAAGGCCGCCAGCGACGCGCTGATCCAGCGTGGGCCGGCAGAGCCGAGCGTGGGCGAGGTGATGGGCGCAGCCGGACTGACGGTGGGCGGTTTTTACGCCCATTTCGAAAGCAAGGATGCCTTGATGCTGGAGGCTTTCAAGCAATTGCTCAATCGCCGCCGCGGCTTGATCGCCGATATGGACGGCGAGCTGACAGGCGAAGAGCGGCGCGCCCTGGTCGCCGCGTTCTATCTGTCACGCAAGCACCGCGATTCCACCGAGCAAGCCTGCCCGATCCCGGCGTCGGTCGGTGAACTCGGGCGGCTGCCGGATGCGTTTCGTGAAGTACTCAATGAGCACATCGAGTTGATGGTTGCGCAATTGGCGGCCAGCCCGGAGGACGCCGACAAGGCTTTGGCTGACATCGCCTTGATGGTCGGTGGCCTGGCCCTGGCACGGGCATTGGGCCCGGGAGAGTTATCGGATCGTTTGCTGCGTGCCGCCAAGTCGGCGGTGCGTTGAACTGAGGCGCAAGCCCTGGAGATGAGCGATGGACAGGTTGAGCTGGATTCGTGGCGTCAATGGCACGCTGGGTTGGGTAGCTCCGGGCTTGGTGGCAAAACAGATGCGCTCGCTGTTCATGCGCCCTCGAAACTTGCCGCCACGGGATTGGGAACTGCCGCTGCTGGCGACGTCCCAACGAGTCACCTTGCGCTTCGGTCTCTCGGCCTTACGCTGGGGCAAAGGCCCGGCAGTCCTGCTGATGCATGGCTGGGAAGGGCGGCCCACCCAGTTCGCGGCGCTGATCACGGCCCTGGTAGACGCCGGTTACACGGTCGTGGCACTGGACGGTCCGGCCCATGGTCGCTCGCCGGGTCGCGAGGCGAATGTCCTGTTGTTCGCCCGGGCCATGCTCGAAGCCGCCGCCGAGCTGCCGCCGTTGCAGGCGGTGATCGGGCATTCCATGGGCGGCGCCAGTGCCATGTTGGCCGTCCAGCTGGGGTTGCGTACCGAGACGCTGGTCAGCATCGCCGCGCCTGCGCGCATTCTTGGGGTGCTGCGCGGTTTCTCCCGGATGATGGGCCTGCCGCCCAAGGCGCGTTCGGCCTTCATTCGCCAGGTGGAAAACGATGTGGGCATGCCGGCCTCGAAGATGGATGTAGCGCATTATCAGCTGGACGTGCCGGGGTTGATCGTCCATGCCGAGGACGACACATCGGTTTCGGTCAAGGAGTCGCAGTTGATTCATGAGGCCTGGTTCGACAGTCGCTTGCTGCGACTGCCGCAGGGCGGGCATCAGCGGGTGCTGGCCGATCCTCGTGTCATTGATGGCGTGTTATCACTGCTGGCCGGTCGCAGCCTGCAAGCGCGGCAATCGGCTTGAGCATCCGGTACACTGCCCCGATCCAAATTCGACCGGGAGAGGGGCATGGGCTGGGATCGGGCAACGCCATTCATCATTGATCTTCAGGTCAATGCCGAAGACATCGACGGGCTGGGCCACGCCAACAACGCGGTGTACGTCACCTGGCTCGAGCGCTGCGCCTGGCGCCATTCCCAGCGCCTGGGCCTGGATCTGGTGGAGTACCGGCGCCTGGATCGGGCCATGGCGGTGGTGCGGCATGAAATCGATTACCTGGCGGCCGCCTATGAAGGCGACGAGCTGCAATTGGCGACCTGGATCGTCGACTGGGACCAGCGCCTGAAAATGACCCGGCATTTCCAACTGGTCCGTCCCAGCGACAACACCACGCTGCTGCGGGCCCAGACCACCTTTGTTTGCATCGAACTGTCCAGCGGCCGGCCCAAGCGCATGCCGCCGGAGTTCATCGAAGGCTATGGCGTGGCGCTGAACTCATCTGGCCTCCTCATGGACTGACCCACCGCCATCGCGAGCAAGCTCGGCTCCCACAGGGATTGATGGTGGACTCCAATTACGTGAACACCTCGGAACCCTGTGGGAGCGAGCCTGCTCGCGAAGACGGCAGCACATCCAACATCAATGCAAGCTGACCCACCGCCATCGCGAGCAGGCTCGGCTCCCACAGGGGATTTGTGGTGAGTGCAGGATTTTGAACGCTCCAGGATCTGTGTGGGAGCGAGCCTGCTCGCGAAGACGGCAGCACATCCAACATCAATGCAAGCTGACCCACCGCCATCGCGAGCAAGCTCGGCTCCCACAGGGATTGATGGTGGACTCCAATTCCGTGAACACCTCGGAACCCTGTGGGAGCGGGCTTGCTCGCGAAGACGGCAGCCCATCCAGCATCACGGCAAACTGACCCACCGCTTTCGCGAGCAAGCCCGCTCCCACGAGGGATTTGTGGTGGATGCCGGAAATGTGGGCAAAATCCGGTAAACTGCCGCACGTTTTTCGTTCGAGTGTGTGTTTCCATGCAAATTGCCCTGGCGCCCATGGAGGGGTTGGTCGACAACATCCTGCGGGATGTCCTGACCCGTGTTGGCGGTATCGACTGGTGTGTCACCGAGTTCATCCGCGTCAACGACCGTCTGCTAACGCCGGCCTATTTCCACAAGCTCGCTCCTGAGCTGCTGACCGGTGCCCAAACGGCTGCCGGCGTGCCGTTGCGGGTGCAGTTGCTCGGCTCCGATCCGGTATGCCTGGCGGAAAACGCCGCGTTGGCGTGTGAATTGGGCTCGGAGGTGATCGACCTGAACTTCGGTTGCCCGGCCAAGACGGTGAACAAATCCCGGGGTGGGGCGGTATTGCTCAAGGAACCGGAACTGCTTAACGAAATTGTCGAGCACGTGCGCCGCGCCGTGCCGAAACACATTCCCGTCACGGCCAAGATGCGCCTGGGTTTCGATAGCCCGGACGGCGCACTGGTCTGTGCCACGGCGTTGGCAGAAGGCGGCGCGGCGCATATCGTGGTGCATGCGCGAACCAAGGTCGACGGCTACAAACCCCCAGCCCATTGGGAGTGGATCCCCCGCGTCCAGGAAGTGGTCAAGGTGCCGGTGTTCGCCAATGGCGATATCTGGAGTGTCGAGGATTGGCGCCGTTGCCGCGAAATCAGCGGCGTTGAGGACATCATGCTCGGTCGCGGCCTCGTTTCCCGCCCTGACCTGGCCCGGCAGATCGCCGCCGCCCGGGCTGGCGAAGAGGTGGTCGAGATGTCCTGGGCCGAGCTGCAACCGATGCTCCACGACTTCTGGGTGCAAGTGGTCGAGCAACTCACTCCTCGCCAGGCGCCGGGCCGTCTGAAGCAGTGGCTGGCGATGTTGACCCGCAATTACCCCGAAGCGGTGGCGCTGTTTACCGCCCTGCGCCGGGAAACCGACCTCGACGCGGTGGGGCATTTGCTGGGAGTTCAGCGCACCGAAGCGGCCTGAAAAAAATTTCAGAAAAACCTCTTGAAAAGTATTTGGCGGACCCTAGATAGGGGTTACGCGATGCCGAATTCGGGTCGCGGAGACAAAAAACCTTGCTGAATTTTTCAGGAGATTTGAATCATGAGTACTGCATTTTCGCTGGCCCCCCTGTTCCGTTCCTCGGTAGGCTTCGACCGTTTCAACGATTTGTTCGAAACCGCCCTGCGCAACGAACCAGGCAGCAGCTATCCACCCTACAACGTGGAAAAACATGGTGATGACGAATACCGCATCGTGGTCGCCGCCGCCGGGTTCCAGGAAGAAGACCTGGACCTGCAAGTGGAAAAAGGTGTGCTGACCATCAGTGGCGGCAAGCGTGAAGCCAGCAACGACAGCGTCACTTTCCTGCACCAGGGCATTGCCCAGCGTGCGTTCAAGCTGTCCTTCCGGTTGGCGGACCATATCGAGATCAAGTCCGCTGGCCTGCGTAACGGTCTGTTGAGCATCGACTTGTTGCGAGTGGTTCCGGAAGAGGCGAAAGCCAAGCGCATCCCGATCAACGGGACGCAGCAGCAACCCGCGCTGCAAAACTGATGCATCGCAACTGAAGAAGGGCGCCATATGGCGCCCTTCTTCATTTTTTGGTGGGGTATGGAAGATCAATTGTGGCGAGGGAGCTTGCTCCCGCTGGGCGCGAAGCGCCCCTGAAACCAGTCAACTCGGTGCGTCATGCTGGTCTGAGGCGAATCTTCTATTTTTGGGGCCGCTGCGCAGCCCAGCGGGAGCAAGCTCCCTCGCCACAAAAGCTCCCTATCCCGAATACCTAGGGCAACAACCGCTCAAACGCCTCCAGCGGCAACGGCCGACTGTGCAGGTAACCCTGGTACAAATGGCAATCGAGCCCTTGCAGGAAGTGCAATTGCTCCAGGGTCTCCACGCCTTCGGCAATCATTATCAGGTTGAGGCTGCGGGCCATGGCGACGATGGCGCGGATGATTTCGGCGTCGTTGGGGTCGCTGGTGGCGTCGCGCACGAATGACTGGTCGATTTTCAGCGTGTCCACCGGCAGGCGCTTGAGGTAGGTCAGCGACGAATAACCGGTACCGAAATCGTCCATGGCGAAGCTCACCCCCAGTTTCTTGAGCCGGCGCATCTTGGCGATGGTGTCGTCGAGGTTCTGGATCACGATGCCTTCGGTGATCTCCAGTTTCAGCAGCGAGCAAGGCAGGCCGTGGTGGGCCAGGCTGTTTTCGATGCGTTCGACGAAGTCACTCTGGCGGAACTGCCGTGGGCTGATGTTGACGCACAGGCTGAATCGCTGCGGGTCGATCTTGCCCTTGGCGATCAGTTGCTTGAAGCCGTCGCAGGCTTCATCGAGGATCCAGGTCCCGACTTCGAGGATCAGGCCGCTGTCTTCCAGCACTTTGATGAATTCATTGGGCGATTGGGCCCCGAGTTCCGGGTGGTGCCAGCGCACCAGGGCTTCGGCGCCGACGATGCGGTTGTCCCTGGCATCGACCTGAGGCTGGAAATGCAGGCTGAACTCGCCGCGGGCCAGGGCCTGGCGCAGATCGGTTTCCATGCGCAGCCGTTCGCTGGCAGCTTTTTGCATGGTGTTGTGAAACATCTGCGAGGTGTTGCGTCCCGAATCCTTGGCGCGGTACAGCGCGATGTCCGCGCGCTTGAGCAAATCGGTGGGCGTGGAACCGTGGTCGGGGATCAGCGCGATGCCGATGCTAGGCGTGACCTGCAGGCGTTGGCCATCGAGAAACATGGGTTCCGAGAGCAGTTCACGCAGGGTGTCGGCCAGGGTCTGCACTTGCTTGCTGACCTGGCTGCGCGAGCCTTCCAGGCCACTGAGCAAGACCACGAACTCGTCGCCGCCCAGTCGTGCAACGGTGTCTTCCAGGCGCACGCTGGCTTCCAGGCGGGCGGTGATGATTTTAAGCACGGTATCGCCCACCGGGTGACCGAGGGAGTCGTTGATGTGCTTGAAGTGGTCCAGGTCGAGAAACAGCAGGGCACCCCGCAAGTTGTGACGCTTGAGCAGGGCGATCTGCTGGCTCAGGCGGTCCAACAGCAAGGCCCGGTTGGGCAGGTTGGTCAGCGAGTCGTGATAGGCCAGGTGACGGATCTGGGCTTCGGCGTTGCGCAGCAGGCTGACGTCCCGGGCGGTCAGCAGCAGGCAGGCGGTTTCATTGAGGGTGATGGGCTCGACCGAGACCTCCACCGTAAGGATTTCCCCTCGTTTATTGCGCCCGAGCATTTCCTGGTGGACTACACGACCCTTGAGTTGCAGTTCGGCCAGCAGGGCGGCGCGCTGTTTTTCTTCGGCCCAGATGCCCACTTCGTGGACCGTACGCCCGATCACTTCGTCGGCGCGGTAGCCGGTCAGCCGGCAGAAGCCGTCATTGACCTCCAGGTAGCGGCCGCTTTCGAGTTCGGTGATGGTGATGGCGTCGGGGCTGGAATGAAACGCCTTGGCGAATTTCTCCTCGCTGGCCTTGAGGGCGGCTTCGGAGCGTTGCTGCTGCGTGATGTCGCGCAAGGTCGTGACGATGCACGGCTGGTTGCCAACGTTGATTTGCCGGCTGGAAATCACGCAGGTCAGCGGCTGGCCGTCCTTATGGTGAACGACGATGGCGACATTGTTCAGCGATTGTTCACGGATCACCCGTTCGATGCGTTGCAGGCTGCTGCCCGAGGCATCCCAGAGGCCAATTTGGTCGGCACTGAGGCCGATCACGTCGCGGGTGGTCCAGCCAAAAGTCTGGGTGAAGCTGGAGTTGATCTCGAGGAACCGACCACTGTCCTGGTGGGTGACGCAGATCGGGTCGGGACTGACCTGGAACAGCGTGGCGAATTTCTCTTCCGAAGCGGCCAGGCTCTGTTCGCGTTCCACCTGGTCGGTGATGTCCAGCAAGGTCCCGGCCATGCGCAAGGGGCTGCCGTCGTTGTTGCGGTAGAGGCGGGCGCGGCTTTCCAGGTAGCGCGAGCTGCCGTCCGGCAGTTGCACGCGGTAGGTCAGCTGGTAGTTGCCCGCCGGGCCTTCCCGCAGGCTGCGGTAGGCGTTGCGCATGTTATTGCGTTCTTCCGTGGGGACCCCTTCGAAAAACGCATCAAACGATTCGTGGAACGGCTTGGGTTCCAGGCCATGGAGCTGCGCGGCCCGGGCCGAGCCGTAGAGCATGCCGCTGGGGATGTGCCAGTCCCAGGTGCCCAGTTGCGCCGAATCGAGGGCCAGGTCCAGGCGTTCCTGGCTGTCCTTGAGCGCCTGCTCGGCGAGTTTGCGCTCGGTGGTGTCGAGGAAGGTGCTCAGCAGGTACGGCTGGCCTTCGAGTTCGACTTTCTGCGCACTGAGAATCCCGTTATGGATCTGACCGTTGCTGGCCCGGAATTCCACTTCCATGCTGATCAGTTCACCCTTGGCCTTGGTCGCCTCCACCAGTTTCGCCCGCTGCCTGGGGTCAACCCACAAACCCAGCTCCAGTGTGGTGCGGCCGATCACGTCATGCACCGGCCAACCGAACAGGCTTTCGAAATACTGGTTGGCCTCGCTGATCAGGCCGTCTTCCTGGCGGGTCAGCAGGACCATGTTCGGGCACAGATGAAAGAGCGTGGCGAAGCGTTTTTCCGAGCTGCGCAGCGCCTGTTCCCGCTCGCGCTGATGGGTGATTTCGCGAATCACCCCGATCATGCGCGGACGACCGTGTTTGTCGGGCAGC
Organism: Pseudomonas sp. SWRI179; assembly: GCF_014268705.1. Taxonomy (NCBI): domain Bacteria; kingdom Pseudomonadati; phylum Pseudomonadota; class Gammaproteobacteria; order Pseudomonadales; family Pseudomonadaceae; genus Pseudomonas; species Pseudomonas sp. SWRI179. The sequence continues at coordinate 7,483 of NZ_JABWRA010000080.1, forward strand.
ACGCTGCCACTGATCTCCAGCCAGTGCAGGCTGCCGTCGGGCCAGACGATGCGATGGTGCATCGCCTGTTCCAGCGGCGCCCCGGCCACTGCCGCATGAAAGGCGCGCACGGCCCTGGCCCGGTCTTCGGGCAACAGCAGGTCGAGATAGTCCACGTCGGCTGGCAACGGCTGGCGCGGATCGAAGCCGAACAGCGCCTGGGTGCCGCGGGACCAACTGATCCGTCCGCTCTCGATGTCCCACGACCAGGCGCCCAGCCGGGCGCCGTTCAGGGCGGCCAGCAACTGTGGCGCGCTGTCCCAGCTTTGCTCGGACCGCTTCGGGTCGAGCGCCTGGATGCGCGGCAGGGGCGGGAGATGGTCTGCGGGTTTGGGCATTTTTCTAGCGAGCCTTGAGCGGGTGTGGGCATTAAGCACAAGCATTCAAGGCCCTACGGGCGTGGCACAACCTATGCCTTTTTCCTTGGCAAATCGATTTGTGCGTCCAGTAAGGCCATGAAAGCCCGTGCGGCGTTCGATAGCGTCCGTTCGGTGTGCAAGATATAGCCTAGCTGGCGACTGAGCTGTATGCCCGGTAAAGGAATGCGCGCCACCTGTTCATCGAGCATGGTGCGCGGCAGGACGCTCCAGGCCAGGCCGATGGAGACCATCATCTTTATGGTTTCCAGATAATTCGTGCTCATGGCGATGTTCGGCGTCAGGCCCTGGGCCTCGAACAGCCGTTGAACGATGTGATGGGTAAAGGTGTTGCCCCCGGGGAACACCGCCGGATGCAAGGCGATGTCCGCCAGGCTCACCGCGCCCTTCTCCAGCAAGGCATGCTCCGGGGCGACCACGAAATCCAGGGGGTCGTCCCACACCGGCGTGGCCCGTACCAGCGTATGGGGTTCGGGGGCGAGGGTGATGACGGCCAGTTCCGCCCGGCCATGGAGGATTTCTTCGTAGGCCACTTCCGAATCCAGGAACTGGATGTCCAGCGCCACCTGGGGATAGCGCCGGGTGAACTCTCTCAGTAAAGGCGGCAGGCGATGCAGGCCGATGTGGTGGCTGGTGGCGAGGGTCAGGCGCCCGGTCACTTCGCCGGTCAGGTTGGTCAGGGCGCGGCGGGTGTCGTCGAGCACGTTGAGGATCTGATAAGCCCTTGGCAACAGGGCTCGGCCGGCCTCCGTCAGGCCCACTTCACGACCCAAGCGGTCGAACAGGCGCACCTTGAGCTGCTGCTCAAGACCGGCAATACGCTTGCTGATGGCCGGCTGGGTCAGGTGCAGGCGTTCGCCGGCGCCGGAGAAACTGCCCGTCTCGGCGATGGCAATAAAAGCATTGAGGTTGGCGAGGTCCATGGCGGTTCCGGTTGGATTCCAGTTGGTTATGCAAAGCATGAAAAATATGAATTTGAGTTATTTAATGTAACCCCATAGGATCAGCCTCACAAGCCAAGGGGTTATTGATTCGTTCAAGGCCCGGGGCATAGAAACAAGCTGATGAGGAAACCGTCTGATGGCCGGCAAAACGCTCTACGACAAGCTCTGGGATTCGCATTTGGTCAAGCAGCGCGACGATGGCTCGGCGCTGATCTACATCGACCGTCACATCATTCACGAAGTGACGTCGCCGCAGGCCTTCGAAGGCCTGCGCCTGGCCGGGCGCAAGCCGTGGCGCATCGATGCCAACATCGCGACCCCGGACCACAACGTACCGACCACGCCGGAGCGCAAGGGCGGTATCGAAGCGATTGCCGACCAGGTCTCGCGCCTGCAAGTCCAGACCCTCGACGATAACTGTGACGAATACGGCATCGTCGAATTCAAGATGAACGATGTGCGCCAGGGCATCGTCCACGTCATCGGCCCGGAGCAGGGCGCGACCTTGCCCGGCATGACCGTGGTCTGCGGCGACTCGCACACCTCGACCCACGGTGCTTTCGGCGCCCTGGCCCATGGCATCGGCACGTCCGAGGTGGAGCATGTGCTCGCCACCCAGTGCCTGGTAGCCAAGAAAATGAAGAACATGCTGGTGCGCGTCGAAGGCAAGTTGCCGTTCGGGGTGACCGCCAAGGACATCGTCCTGGCCGTGATCGGCAAGATCGGCACCGCCGGCGGTAACGGCCATGCCATCGAGTTCGCTGGCAGCGCGATCCGCGACTTGTCCGTCGAAGGACGCATGACCATCTGCAACATGTCCATCGAGGCCGGCGCCCGCGTCGGCCTGGTGGCCGCCGATGAAAAAACCGTGGAATACGTCAAGGGCCGCCCGTTCTCGCCAAAAGGCGCGGAATGGGACATGGCGGTCGAGGCCTGGAAAGACCTGGTCTCCGATGCCGATGCCAAGTTCGACACGGTGGTCGAGCTCGACGCGACGCAGATCAAGCCGCAAGTGAGCTGGGGCACGTCCCCGGAAATGGTCTTGGCCGTGGACCAGAACGTACCGGACCCGGCCAAGGAAATGGACCTGGTCAAGCGCGATTCCATTGTCCGCGCCTTGAAATACATGGGCTTGAGCGCCAACCAGGCGATCACCGACATTCAGCTCGACCGCGTGTTCATCGGTTCCTGCACCAACTCGCGGATTGAAGACCTGCGCGCCGCAGCGGTGATCGCCAAGGGTCGCAAGGTGGCCTCGACCATCAAGCAGGCCATCGTGGTGCCGGGCTCGGGCCTGGTGAAAGCCCAGGCCGAAGCGGAAGGGCTGGACAAGATTTTCCTCGAAGCCGGTTTCGAGTGGCGTGAGCCAGGGTGCTCGATGTGCCTGGCGATGAACCCCGATCGCCTGGAGTCGGGCGAACATTGCGCCTCCACCTCCAACCGTAACTTCGAAGGCCGTCAAGGCGCCGGTGGCCGTACGCACCTGGTGAGCCCGGCCATGGCCGCCGCGGCCGCCGTCAACGGCCGTTTCGTCGACGTCCGCGAATTGATCTGAAGGAGCGCAGCATGAAAGCTTTTACCCAGCACACCGGTCTTGTCGCGCCTTTGGATCGTGCCAACGTCGACACCGACCAGATCATTCCCAAGCAGTTCTTGAAGTCCATCAAGCGCACCGGTTTCGGCCCGAACCTGTTCGACGAATGGCGCTACCTGGATGTCGGCCAGCCGTACCAGGACAACTCCAAGCGGCCGCTGAACAAGGATTTCGTGCTCAACGCCGAGCGCTACCAGGGCGCCAGCGTGTTGCTGGCCCGGGAGAACTTCGGCTGCGGTTCGAGCCGCGAGCACGCGCCATGGGCCCTGGAAGAATACGGTTTCCGCAGCATCATCGCGCCGAGCTACGCCGACATCTTCTTCAACAACAGCTTCAAGAACGGCTTGCTGCCGATCATCCTCAGCGATGCTGACGTGGATGAACTGTTCCAGCAGGTCGAGGCCAACCCTGGCTATCAACTGCAGATCGACCTGGCCGCCCAGACCGTAACCCGTCCCGACGGCAAGGTGCTGGGTTTCGAGATCGATGCGTTCCGCAAGCATTGCCTGCTCAACGGCCTGGATGACATCGGCCTGACCTTGCAGGACGGCGAGGCGATTGCCGCGTTCGAGGCCAAGCACCGGGCGAGCCAGCCTTGGTTGTTTCGCGATGCCTGATTGACCTGAGATTGATGTCGTCAGTGCAGGCCCCTTCGCGAGCAAGCCCGCTCCCACACTGGATTTGCGGCGTTCACAAAACCCCTTGTGGGAGCGGGCTTGCTCGCGAAGACGGCAGTACTGACACCACAAGATTACATCCCAAAAAGGAAGTCCCCATGACCAGCACCGCCCACAGCCAAGTCGTCCAAAAGCAATTCGGTGAGCAGGCCTCGGCCTACCTGAGCAGTGCCGTGCACGCCCAGGGTGCTGAATTCGCGCTGCTACAGGCTGCGTTGGCCGGGCGTGGCGATGCCCGTGTGCTGGACCTGGGGTGCGGCGCTGGCCATGTGAGTTTCCATGTGGCGCCACTGGCTGGTGAAGTGGTGGCTTATGATTTGTCCCAGCAGATGCTTGACGTGGTCGCCACGGCGGCTGCCGAGCGTGGCTTGGGCAATATCAGCACGGTTCGTGGCGCCGCCGAACGCCTGCCGTTCGCCGACGCTGAGTTCGACTTCGTGTTCAGCCGTTATTCGGCGCATCATTGGAGCGACCTCGGCCTGGCGCTGCGGGAAGTACGGCGGGTGCTCAAGCCGGGCGGGGTGATGGCGTTCATCGACATCCTGTCGCCGGGCATGCCGTTGTTGGACACGTACCTGCAAAGCATCGAAGTGCTGCGCGACACCAGCCATGTGCGCGATTATTCGGCCGACGAATGGTTGCGCCAGGTCAGTGACGCGGGGCTGCACACCCGCAGCACCTCGCGCCAGCGCCTGCGCCTGGAGTACCGCTCCTGGGTCGAGCGCATGCGCACGCCCGAGGTGATGCGTGCGGCGATTCTCCAGCTGCAGCGTTCGATGGGCGACGAAGTGCGTGAATATTTTGAGATTGAGGCCGATGGTTCGTTCAGTACAGATGTACTGGTGCTGTGGGCCGAGCGATAGCATTTTTCCCGGCCCGGCCTTGGGTACGAAGCCCGGGCCCGTGTCGACAGAGCAAATGAGGAAAGCATGAGCAAGCAGATTCTGATTCTCCCAGGTGATGGCATTGGTCCGGAAATCATGGCCGAGGCGGTCAAGGTCCTGGAACTGGCGAACGACAAGTACGGCCTGGGCTTCGAACTCAGCCACGACGTGATCGGCGGCGCCGCCATCGACAAGCACCGCGTGCCCCTGGCCGATGAAACCCTGGATCGTGCCCGTGCCGCCGATGCCGTGCTGCTGGGTGCCGTGGGCGGCCCGAAATGGGACAAGATCGAACGCGACATCCGCCCTGAGCGCGGCCTGCTGAAGATTCGCGCGCAACTGGGCCTGTTCGGCAACCTGCGCCCGGCGATCCTTTACCCGCAACTGGCCGATGCCTCGAGCCTGAAGCCGGAAATCGTCTCGGGCCTGGACATCCTCATCGTCCGTGAGCTGACCGGCGGTATCTACTTCGGCGCCCCGCGTGGCACCCGTGAGCTGGAAAACGGCGAGCGCCAGGCCTACGACACCCTGCCGTACAGCGAAAGCGAAATTCGCCGTATCGCCCGGGTCGGCTTCGACATGGCCCGCGTGCGTGGCAAGAAACTGTGCTCGGTGGACAAGGCCAACGTGCTGGCTTCCAGCCAACTGTGGCGTGAAGTGGTCGAGCAGGTGGCCCAGGATTACCCGGACATCGAGCTGAGCCACATGTACGTCGACAACGCCGCCATGCAACTGGTGCGTGCGCCGAAGCAGTTCGACGTGATCGTCACCGACAACATGTTCGGCGACATCCTGTCCGACGAAGCGTCGATGCTCACCGGTTCCATCGGCATGCTGCCGTCGGCCTCCCTGGACGCCAACAACAAGGGCATGTACGAGCCGTGCCACGGTTCAGCGCCGGACATCGCCGGGCAAGGTATTGCCAACCCATTGGCGACCATCCTGTCGGTGTCGATGATGCTGCGCTACAGCTTCAACTTGAACGATGCCGCCGACGCGATCGAAAAAGCCGTCAGCGTGGTCTTGGACCAAGGCTTGCGCACCGGTGATATCTGGTCGCAAGGTTGTACCAAAGTCGGTACGCAGCAAATGGGCGATGCAGTAGTCGCGGCGCTGCGGAATCTGTAATCTTTCGGGCCCACCGCTTCGACGGTGGCCCACTTTTGTATAGGTGTAGTTGCGATGAAACGTGTAGGTCTGATCGGTTGGCGCGGCATGGTCGGTTCCGTGCTCATGCAGCGAATGCTGGAAGAGCAGGATTTCGATCTCATTGAGCCGGTGTTTTTCACCACGTCCAATGTCGGTGGCCAGGGCCCGTCCGTGGGCAAGGACACCGGTGTGCTCAAGGATGCCTACAGCATCGAAGAGCTCAAGACCCTCGACGTGATCCTGACCTGCCAGGGCGGCGACTACACCAGCGAAGTATTCCCCAAGCTGCGTGAAGCCGGCTGGCAGGGTTACTGGATCGACGCCGCGTCCAGCCTGCGCATGCAGGACGACGCGGTGATCATCCTCGACCCGGTGAACCGCAAGGTCATCGACCAGCAGCTGGACGCGGGCACCAAGAACTACATCGGCGGCAACTGCACCGTCAGCCTGATGCTGATGGGCCTGGGTGGCCTGTTCGAAGCCGGTCTGGTGGAGTGGATGAGCGCCATGACCTACCAGGCGGCGTCCGGTGCCGGTGCGCAGAACATGCGCGAGCTGATCAAGCAGATGGGCGCGACCCACGCCGCCGTCGCCGATGACCTGGCCAACCCGGCCAGCGCCATCCTCGACATCGACCGCAAGGTCGCCGAGGCGATGCGCAGCGATGCCTACCCGACCGAAAACTTCGGCGTGCCGCTGGCCGGCAGCCTGATTCCTTGGATCGACAAGGAACTGCCTAACGGTCAGAGCCGTGAAGAATGGAAGGCCCAGGCCGAAACCAACAAGATCCTGGGTCGCTTCAAGAGCCCGATCCCGGTGGACGGCATCTGCGTGCGCATCGGCGCCATGCGTTGCCACAGCCAGGCGCTGACCATCAAGCTGAACAAAGACGTGCCGATCGCCGACATCGAAGGCCTGATCAGCCAGCACAACCCTTGGGTCAAGCTGGTGCCGAACAATCGCGAGACCAGCATGCAGGAGCTGAGCCCGACCAAGGTCACCGGCACCCTGAATGTACCGGTGGGCCGTCTGCGCAAACTGAACATGGGTTCGCAATTCGTCGGTGCCTTCACCGTCGGCGACCAGCTGCTGTGGGGCGCGGCCGAACCGCTGCGCCGCATGCTGCGGATCCTGCTCGAGCGTTGATCGATTGTCGCTGTGAAAGAACCCGTGCCTTGTGAGAGGCGCGGGTTTTTTTATGCAACTGAATGCATGGGATCAATTGTGGGAGCGGGCTTGCTCGCGAAAGCAGAGTGTCAGTCACTAGTTCTTGGTTGGCACACCGCATTCGCGAGCAAGCCCGCTCCCACAGGGGATCTTCAGTGGCTGCAAGACTTGTGGGAGCGAGCCTGCTCGCGATGGGGCCAGCCCAGGCACCGCAAATCTCCCTGCCAATTGCCTGCCTACCCACCACCCGGTAAAGTGCCGCTCCCCACGTTTTACCTGAGGTAGACCCATGAGCCAGTCCTTTGATATTGCCGTGATCGGCGCCACCGGTACTGTCGGCGAAACCCTCGTCCAGATTCTCGAAGAGCGGGACTTCCCGGTCGGTAACCTGCACCTGCTGGCCAGCAGCGAATCGGCAGGCAGCTCGGTGATGTTTCGCAATAAAAACGTGCGGGTACGCGAGGTCGACGAATTCGATTTCGGCAAAGTCCAACTGGTGTTCTTCGCCGCCGGCCCGGCGGTGACCCTGAGTTTCGCCCCACGAGCCACGGCGGCCGGCTGTGCGTTGATCGATTTGTCCGGCGCGTTGCCGCCCGAGCAGGCGCCGCAGATCGTGCCGGAAGCCAACGCCCAGGTCCTGGCTGGCCTGGGCAAGCCGCTGCAGGTCAGCAGCCCCAGCGCATCGGCCACGGCCTTGGCGGTGGTGCTCGCGCCGCTGCGCGAATGCCTGGATCTGCAGCGCATCAGCCTGACCGCCAGCCTCGCGGTATCGGCCCAGGGCCGCGTGGCCGTGAGCGAGCTGGCGCGCCAGACCGCCGAGCTGCTCAACGCCCGTCCGCTGGAGCCAACGTTCTTTGACCGGCAAATGGCGTTCAATCTGTTGGCCCAGGTCGGCGCGCCGGACGAGCAGGGCCATACGTCGCTGGAAAAGCGCCTGGTCCGTGAGTTGCGCCAGGTGCTGAATCAACCTTTGTTAAAGATTTCCGTCACTTGCATTCAAGCCCCGGTGTTTTTTGGCGATAGCTTTAGCGTGACCGTGCAGTCTGCCAATGCCGTCGACCTGGCCAAGGTGAACGCGGCCTTGGAAGCGGCGCCCGGTATCGAGTTGGTGGAGGCGGGCGATTACCCGACCGCGGTGGGTGATGCAGTGGGGCAGGATGTGGTCTACGTTGGTCGGGTACGCGGTGGGATCGACGATCCGGCTGAACTAAATATGTGGCTGACGTCAGATAACGTGCGCAAGGGCGCGGCGCTCAATGCCGTGCAGGTGGCTGAGTTGTTGATAAAAGAGTTGCTGTAAAAGATACTTGGCGTCAATTTGTCGAATGATTCTAGCTGGGCGCTATGCTTGGTCGGAATGCTGAAGGCGAACATCCCTCTGGGGGACTTCCCGGGGCATGAGTGAAATGATCGCGCGCACCGTCGCTTCGGGGCTGCGCGCAATGCCTTACGGCAGCGGCATCAATACCTTCTCGCTGGCCGAGGAATGTTCAAACAAAGGAAGAGGCTATGGTTCAAGTTCGCAAACTGGTGTTAGCAATAGCGGCCGCCTCGGCGCTGTCCTCCGGTATGGCGCAAGCGCTCGGGCTCGGGGAATTGACCCTCAAGTCGCCGCCGAACCAGCCCCTGGTCGCCGAAATCGAACTGCTCGATGTCCAGCAACTGACTGCCGCCGAAGTGGTGCCGAGCCTGGCTCCACCCGAAGAATTCGCCAAGGCGGGCATTGATCGCCAAGCCTTTCTCAGCGACCTGAGCTTCACCCCGGTGATCAACGCCAACGGCAAGAGTGTCCTGCGGGTCACGTCCAGCCGGCCGTTGTCCGAACCGATGGTCAAGTTCCTGGTGCAAGTGATGTGGCCCAACGGCCGCCTGTTGCGCGACTACAGCGTACTGCTCGACCCATCCAAATTCTCGCCACAGGCCGCCGATGCCGCCCGGGCGAAACCGCCCCAGGTCGTGTCCACGCCGGTCACCGGGGCCACCAAGCCTTCCCAGTACACCACCACGCCGCGCGATACCCTGTGGGAAATCGCCGCGAAGGTGCGCAACGGTGGATCGGTCCAGCAAACCATGCTGGCGATCCAGGCGTTGAACCCGAACGCGTTCATCAACGGCAACATCAACCTGCTCAAGACCGGCCAGGTGTTGCGCCTGCCTGACCCGGTACAAAGCACAGCGTTGCCGCAACCCCAGGCCATCGCCGAAGTGGCGGCGCAGAACGCCGCCTGGCGCTCGGGACGGCGTGGCGTGGCGGGTGCCGGCAAGCAGCAGTTGGACGCCACCAAGCGTGGCCGCGGTGAAGGCGCGCCGGCCCAGGCGGCCGGTCGCGACAACTTGAGCCTGGTGTCGGCCGATGCGGCGAAGGCGGGCGGCAAGGGTGCTGCCGGCGATGCCCAGGCGCTTTCCAACAAGCTGGCGGTTACCCAGGAAAGCCTCGATTCGGCGCGCCGGGATAACGAAGAACTGAAAAGCCGCATGGCGGATCTGCAGAGCCAACTGGACAAGCTGCAGCGCCTGATCGAGCTGAAGAACAATCAACTGGCGAAGATGCAGGCCGAAGGCGCCGCCATTCCTCCGGCTGGCGAGGCACCCGTTGGCGAGGCGCCCCCGGCGATGTCCGCCGAGTTGGCCCCTGCGCCAGCGCCACAGGCCCCTGCAGCTGCACCCACGCCGGCCCCGGAAGCGACCCCGCCTGCCACAGCGGTCGAGCCGGCGCCTGCCGCGTCCAACGAGCAAAAATACAACGACCTCCTGACCAATCCGATCCTGTTGGGTTTGATTGGCGGTGGCGCGCTGCTCCTGCTGTTGCTGCTGTTGCTGCTTGCCCGTCGCCGCAAGGCCCAACAGGAAGCGGAAAAACACTTGCGCATGGCCCGAGCCCTTGAGGAGGAGGCTGACTTCTCCCCGGAGCTCGATCTGCCCCCGAGCAGTTTCGAGGGCATTGATGTTCCACCGCCTAGCGTAAAACTCGAGCCAAAACCCGCGCCGGCCCCTGCGCCAGTGCCCAAGCCGGCCCCGGTGATCGCGCCTGTGGTGGTCACGCCGCCTATCGCCGCGCCTTTGGTGGCGCCGGCCGCCGAGCGCTCCGACGACGTGCTGCCCCAGGCCCAGTCCCATATCGACCGCGGCCGCTTGAACCAGGCCGCCGACCTGCTCGAACAGGGCATCAAGGCCGAGCCCCAGCGCAGCGACCTGCGCCTGAAGTTGATGGAAGTCTACGGTCAGCAGGGCGACCGCGACGCCTTTGTCGCCCAGGAACGCCAATTGGTGGCCAATGGCGACAACTTTGCCCAGGTCGAACAGCTGAAAAGCCGTTTCCCGGCCATGGTGGTCGCCACCACCGCTGGCCTGGCTGCTGCGGCCGTTGCGGCAGAACTGGACGCGCAGTACGTCAAGGACTTGCTGGAAGACAAATCGCCGACCGATGAGGAGCTGGACAGCGCCTTCGACCTGAGCCTGGATGACCTGGAGACGACGCCGGTCGCGCCGGCACCGGAGCCTGTCGCCGAACTGGACGCGTTCCCGGAAGACGACGACCTGAGCTTCGAATCGGTGCTCAAGCAGCAGACCGAGGCCAACGAAAGCCTGGACGACTTGTCGGAATTCGACTTGGACCTGGGCGCCGATGCGCCGACCCCGATCCCTGCGCTCGACGATGAAGACTTCCTGCTGGACCTGGACGACGACCTCAAGGGCCTGGATGCGCCTGCGCCTGAAACGCCAGCCTTGGCCGATGCGCCAGCCGACGATCTTGAGCTGCCGGCGGACTTCGATCTGTCCCTGTCGGACGAAATGGATGCGCACGATGCGCCCAAGGATGCCTTCGAGTCCGAGCTGGACGATGTCAACGCCGAGCTGGATCGCCTGTCCGACAGCCTGGGCCAGCCGACATTCACCGCCGAAGATGCCCTGGTTGGTGCTGAAGACGAACCGGACTTCGACTTCCTCAGCGGCACCGATGAGGTGGCGACCAAGCTCGATCTGGCCCAGGCCTACATCGACATGGGCGACAACGACGGCGCCCGCGACATCCTCGGCGAAGTCCTCAGCGAAGGCGACGCCACCCAGAAGAGCGAAGCGCAGGAGATGTTGTCGCGCTTGGCGTGAGATTGTCGGGTTTAAGCCGATAGGTGTGGGAGCGGGCTTGCTCGCGAAGACGGCGGTACAGTCAACATTGATGTCGCCTGACACATTGCC
>NZ_JABWRA010000081.1:0-18124 GCF_014268705.1 Pseudomonas sp. SWRI179
ATCCAAAAGGCCACTCAATCCGCCTGAAACACCGCGCCGCCAGGTTTCAGGGCCGCTTCGCGCCTCAGCGGGAGCAAGCTCCCTCGCCACAGAAGGCTCCCAGGCCAGGAAGCAGCACCTGTCTTATTCGCCGTGGTAAATGCAACCGCTGGTGCAGGTCTCGTGGATGCGGATGGCGCTGAGTTCCGGCAGCAACGGCTTCAACTCATTCCAGATCCACTTGGCCAAGACTTCGCTGGTGGGGTTTTCCAGGCCAGGGATGTCGTTGAGGTAGTTGTGGTCCAGGCGTTCGTAGAGCGGTTTGAAGATCGCCTTGATCTCCGAGAAGTCGCGAATCCAGCCGGTGTGCGGATCGATATCGCCGCTCAGGTGGATCGCCACCTTGAACGAGTGACCGTGAAGGCGGCCGCACTTGTGGCCGTCCGGCACGTGGGGCAGGCGGTGGGCGGATTCGAAGGTAAACTCTTTGAAGATTTCCACAGGTTCGGGCTCTTTAGATATCGGTCGCGAGGCAGGCGGCGGAGTTTATCAGTTTGATCACGGCGTTGCGCGACCGTGCTGACTAAAGGGTCAGCAAACGCTCGCCCAAGCCACCGTTGGCCGTCAGCTCCAAAAACTCATCACCGAGCCGCCGGCTCTCATCCATCGCCGTGCGCCAATACTTGCGGCGGCTCGAGTCATCGCCCATGAAGCGCTTGAAATCGTTGCGGTCCGGCAGCTTGCCGTAGGGCAGGCGCGCCAGGTATTCCCGGGATGGAGCCAGCAGCAATACGTCTTGCAGGCGTTCGACGTTGCCCCGGCGCCACGGCAGGCCCTTGTCGAACCAGCCGGGAATGACCCGGTCGGTGAAGTGCGGGTACAGTACGATATCCTCGCCGCTGTACGGCAAGTCCAGGTGATAGTCCAGCAAACCGCCGTCGCGAAAGGTGCCGGCACCGGCACCCGGCAGGTCGCGCACGCCTTCCATGACCATCGGGATCGAGCCCGAAGCCAGCAGGGCCTGGCGCAGGTTGCCGGCCGCCAGGGGCACGAAGCGCGACGGAAAGTCATTCAGCGGATGCAGGGGCGGGGCCAGGCGCGGGTCATGGATGATCAACCGTTCGAAATGCCGCGACAACCGCCCACGGCCCCGCAGGTTGTCGGCGATCACCGACGACAATCCCAGGCCCAGCCGGCCGCGATGATCCTGGGCGAGCAGACCATGGCTCTTGACGACCATGATGTTGAGCCGGTATCGCGGGTTGTCGAGGATCGAAGTGTCGCGGCCGTCGAGCAAGTCATCGAGCATGCGCTGCGAACTCTGGCTGACCCCGGCCATGGTCACGCCTTTGGCGAAGCTTTGTTCGTTGTACAAAGTGCCCAGGCGTCGGATCCCTTCGGCGGCATCCGGCAGGCAGGCGCTGGCGAAGCGCCACGCCCCCACCGAGGCCCCGATCAGCGAGCGCTCCCGGGGCGCGGCGGGTAGCCATTCGCCGAACAGCGCAAGATCGAGCCCCTGGATGCCCAGGGCCTTGGGCCCACCGGCGGCGCCCGGCAGGATGCCGACGTCGACGGCGTTCAAGCCGGCCTGGCGAATCCGTCCGAACGCACGGGGGCCGGCCTTGAGGGTGAGGGCGGGAAACTTGATGTGGATAGCAGTCATACCAGTCTCGAATACGGTAGGCGGCTGATTATAACGACACAAGTCAATGTGGGAGCGAGCCTGCTCGCGATAACGTCGGTTCAGCTACATCGATGCCAGGCAGAGAGACCGCTATCGCGAGCAGGCTCGCTCCCACAGAGGATTTTTCACGCATGATGGCCATTCAGTTTCAGTTAAGTTCACCCCGATACAGTCCCCCGGCAAAGATTATAAAAAGGAGACAACCGATGAACCGCCTGACTGCCTTTTTCATCGCGACCCTCATGGCCCTCGGTACGAGCCTGGCTCACGCACGAGACCTGGGCGTGGACGAAGCCCGTAAGCTGCAAGACGCTGGTACCATCCTGTCCGTCGAAAAGCTCGATGCCGCCGCCCTGGCCAAGCACCCTGGCGCCACCTTGACCGAGACCGAGTTGGAGGAAGCGTACGGCAAGTACATTTACCAGGTGGACCTGCGCGATACGAAGGGCATTGAGTGGGACCTGGAATTGGACGCCACCAACGGCAAGGTACTCAAGAATCATCAGGATCTGTAATGAAGCTTAATTTATGCGCCCGCAGCCGATGGGCGCTGGCGCTGCTGGCGTTTTGTTCGCTGGCCATGGCCCGTGACCTGGACCAGGACGAGGCCCTGCAACTGCGCCAGCAGGGCGTTATCCTGCCGCTGGAGCATCTGTTGCAACAGGCGCTGGACCGCCACCCGGGCGCCAAACTGCTGGAAGCCGAGTTGGAGGAGAAACACGGCGTCTATATTTACGAAGTCGAGCTGCTGGACACCGACGGCGTCGTGCGCGAACTGGACCTGGAGGCCGCGACCGGCCGTTTACTCAAAGATAAGGAAGACTGATGCGCCTGCTTCTGGTGGAAGATCACGTGCCCCTGGCGGACGAATTGATGGCCGGGCTTGCACGGCAAGGGTACGCCGTCGATTGGCTCGCCGACGGGCGCGACGCGGTGTACCAAGGCAGCAGCGAGCCCTACGACTTGATCATCCTCGACCTCGGCCTGCCAGGTGTGCCGGGGCTCGACGTGTTGGCCCAGTGGCGTGCTGGTGGCCTGGCGACGCCGGTGTTGATCCTCACCGCCCGAGGGTCCTGGGCCGAGCGCATCGAGGGGCTCAAGGCCGGCGCCGATGACTACCTGACCAAGCCGTTTCATCCTGAAGAACTGCACTTGCGGATCCAGGCACTGTTGCGCCGCTCCCATGGGCAGGTCAACCAGCCGACGCTCAAGGCCGCCGGGTTGCACCTGGATGAGAGTCGCCAGTGCGTGGTCCGCGACGGCACCGACATCCAGCTCACGGCGGCCGAGTTTCGCCTGTTGCGCTATTTCATGCTGCATCCCGAACAGATCCTTTCCAAAAGCCATCTCGCCGAACACCTGTACGACGGTGAGACCGAGCGCGATTCCAACGTGTTGGAAGTTCATGTCAATCACCTGCGGCGCAAGCTGGGACGCAGCGTAATCGAAACCCGTCGCGGCCAGGGTTACCTGTTCGGCGGGCAGGCGCAGTGAGATCCATCCAGCGGCGCCTGAGCCTGGGCCTGATCGGTGTAATGCTGGTGGTCGGCCTGATCCTGGCGCAAACCAGCCTGTGGCTGTTCGAGCTGGGCTTGCAGCGTTACCTGGAAGCCGGCCTGCGCAACGACAGTGAAAACCTGCTGGTGGCCCTGGTGCGCGGCCCGCTGGGCTTGCAACTGGATGAACGGCGCCTGTCGCCGGCCTATCAGCGACCGTTCTCCGGGCATTATTTCCGCATCGATTTTGCCGATGTGCACTGGCGTTCCCGCTCGCTGTGGGACCAGGAGTTGCCCCGGCTCGACCACCCAGGCTTGCACAGCAATCTGCAACTGGGCCCGGAGGGCCAGAAGCTGCTGGTGCTGCGTACCGACTATCGGCGGCTGGGCCAGGCGATTTCCATCAGCGTGGCCCAGGACTATACGCCGGTGCGTGACAGCTTTCGCCGGATGCAACAGGTCGGCCTCGGGCTCGGGTTGGCGGGGCTGTTGCTGATCCTGTTGCTGCAACGCCTCACCGTGCGCCGGGCCTTGCGTCCGCTGGACCGGGCCCGGGAGCAGATTGCCCAGTTGCAGCGCGGGCAGCGCACGCAACTGGACGAACAGGTGCCACGGGAGCTGGAACCGTTGGTCGCGCAAATCAACCATCTGCTGGCCCACACCGAAGACAGCCTCAAGCGTTCGCGCAACGCCCTGGGCAACCTCGGCCATGCCTTGAAAACCCCATTGGCGGTGCTGCAAAGCCTGGCATCGAACGAGAAGCTCGACCCCTATCCCGAGCTGCGCAAACTGTTGCTCGACCAATTGGAGCAGGTCCGCCAGCGCCTCAACCGTGAACTCAACCGTGCCCGGCTGTCCGGCGATGCCTTGCCCGGCGCGCACCTGGACTGCGACGCCGAACTGCCAGGGCTGCTGGCCACGCTGAACATGATCCATGGCGAGCACCTGCACCTGAGCTACGTCGCCCCACCGGGCCTGCACCTGCCCTGGGACCGTGAAGACTTGCTGGAACTGCTGGGCAACCTGCTGGACAACGCCTGCAAATGGGCCGATGCCGAGGTGCGCCTGACCCTGACCGAAACCGCCGAAGGGTTCAGCCTGGCGGTGGAGGACGATGGCCCGGGCATTCCCGCGGACCGCCGCGAGCAGGTGTTCAGCCGCGGCACGCGATTGGACGAACAGACCGATGGCCACGGCCTGGGCCTGGGCATCGTGCGGGACATCGTCGACACCTGGGGCGGGCTGTTGGCGTTGGATGACAGCGAGTGGGGTGGGTTGAAGGTTGTGATCGAGTTGCCCAGGCGCTGAGGTCTGCATTAACCCTTTATGCTGGGCCACAGATCCTCTGTCTGACTTGGCCCCTGTGGGAGCGAGCCTGCTCGCGATGACGTCCGCTCAGCCATATCAATGTCTACTGACATACCGCTATCGCGAGCAGGCTCGCTCCCACATTGGTTTGTGGTGACTGCAAACCTTGTGAAAACCCGCCCCACGGCCCTTGCAGCTTGCCGCCGCTTGCTGCAAAGTCGCGACCTTTTTGTCCGGTGGCTTTCCATCGCTGTGCGTTGAGGTAACGATGATAAATGCAGTAATTGCCGCGGTTGGCGTCATGCTCGTGCTCAGCCTGTCTCGTGTGCACGTGGTGATCGCGCTGATTATCGGCGCGTTGGTGGGCGGCCTGACGGGCGGCCTGGGGATCGAGGCGACGCTCAAAGCGTTCAATGCTGGTCTGGGTGGCGGTGCGACGGTGGCATTGTCCTATGCCTTGCTCGGCGCCTTCGCCGTGGCGATTGCCAAGTCCGGCATGGCCCACGCCCTGGCGGACAAAGCCCTGGCCCTGGTGGATCGCCAGGACGTCGCCGGTGGCTCGGGCGTCAAATGGGTGCTGATCGGTCTGCTGGGCACGGTCGCGGTCGCTTCCCAGAACATCCTGCCGATCCACATCGCTTTCATCCCGCTGCTGGTGCCGCCGCTGCTCTACGTGCTGACCAAGCTGCAGCTGGACCGTCGTTTGATCGCCTGCGTCATGACCTTCGGTCTGATCACCCCCTATATGTTCCTGCCGGTGGGCTTCGGCAACATCTTCCTCAATGAAATCCTGCTGGCCAATGTCGCCCGCAGCGGCGTCGACATCAGTGGCATCAATATCACCCACGCCATGGGCATCCCGGCGCTGGGCATGGTGTTTGGCCTGGCGCTGTCGTTCATCACGTACCGCAAGAAACGCGTCTATGACCTGAAGAAGATCGCCAAGGCCGAGCAAGTGGCCGTGCGCTACAACCCGCTGAGCCTGATCGTGGCCGGGGTTGCGGTGGCGGCGGCATTCGCGATCCAGCTGCTGGTGGACTCGATGATCATCGGCGCCCTGGCCGGGTTCCTGATTTTCTCGCTGTCGGGGGTGGTGCGCTGGCGTGAGACGGACGACCTGTTCACCGAAGGCATGAAGATGATGGCGATGATCGGCTTCATCATGATCGCCGCCTCAGGGTTCGCCGAGGTGATGAAGGCCACCGGTGAAGTCCAAAGCCTGGTGGAAGCTTCGGCGGCCTGGATCGGCCACAACAAGGGCATCGGCGCGCTGATGATGTTGCTGGTGGGCCTGCTGGTGACCATGGGCATCGGCTCGTCGTTTTCCACGGTGCCGATCCTGGCGACGATTTTCGTGCCGCTGTGCCTGCAGTTGGGCTTCAGCCCGCTGGCAATCGTCTGCATCGTCGGCACCGCCGGCGCCCTGGGCGATGCCGGCTCGCCTGCCTCGGACTCGACCCTGGGCCCGACCTCCGGCCTGAACATCGACGGCCAGCATCATCACATCTGGGACACCGTGGTCCCGACCTTCATCCACTACAATCTGCCGCTGCTGGCGTTTGGTTGGGTGGCGGCGATGGTGTTGTAAGGCTGATTCAACAAGACTCAAGGACTGAGTCGCAACCTTCGCGAGCAAGCCCGCTCCCACACTGGATCTGCTGTGAACACAGAATATGTGTACACCAGCAATCCCTTGTGGGAGCGGGCTTGCTCGCGAAGAGGCGCTTGAATCCAGCGACTCTGCCAGCTGACTGTTCACCTTGCCCTACAGTTTTGCCGTGCGCTGCCGTTAATACAGCTAACCACGCCAATAACACCAACAAGAGTGAACAGCATGCGCCTGAGCCTGAAGGCTAAAGTCCTGTCCCTTGCGATACTGCCGGTATTGCTGTCCGCCGTGATCATCAGCCTGACCACGGCTTTCATCTTGAAGGAACAAGCGAGTAAAGAAGTCCAGCAAACCCGCGAGCGCCTGCTCAGCGAGGCCAAGGCCACGCTGCAGAACTACGTGGCGGTGGGCCTGACCGCGATCAAGCCGCTCTACGATGCCGCCGCGCCGGGTGATAACGAGGCGCGCGCCCAGGCCATCAAGCTGCTGTCGAACATCAGCTACGGCAAGGACGGCTATTTCTTCGGTTACGACTCCGAGACCATTCGTCTGTTCAAGGCCAACAGCCCCGATGGCGTGGGCAAGAGCTTCAAGGACAACCGCGATCCGAACGGTGTCTACGTCAACCGCGACCTGGTGAAAGTCGCCAAGGACGGCACGCATTACCTGGAATACAGCTCGCCGCTGCCCGGCAGCAAGGACCTGGTGCCCAAGCTCGGCTACACCGAATACCTGCCCAAGTGGGACCTGGCGGTTGGTAGTTCAGTCAACCTGGACGGCATCGAAGCCCAGGTGGCGCTGGTGGAAGCCAAGGTCCACGATCGCCTGCAAGGCGTGGTACTGAGCATCGTCGGGATCGCCGCCGTGGTGTTGCTGGTGATTGCAGTGGTGGGCCTGGTGCTCGCCAACACGATCCTGCGCCCCCTGCACCTGATGAAAGACAACCTCGATGACATCGCGGCGGGCGAGGGTGACCTGACCCGGCGCCTGGCGATTACCAGCCAGGATGAACTGGGCCAACTGGCCGGTTCGTTCAACCGCTTCGTCGACAAGATCCACGGCCTGGTGCGGCAGATCACCGACATGACCTCGCAACTGACCGGCCTGGTGACCCAAGTCTCCGAGCAGGCCCAGCGCTCCGAGCAGGCGATGGAGCGTCAACGCCACGAAACCGATCAGGTTGCCACGGCGATCAACGAGATGTCCTCGGCGGCCCAGGAAGTCGCTCGCAGTGCCCAGGGCGCTGCCGTCGCGGCCCAGCAGACCGACGAAGAAGGCCAATCGGCCAAGCGCGTGGTGGCAGGCAGCATCCAACAGATTCATGCGCTGGTGAACGATATCCGCAGCAGCGGCGTGTCCTTGGACAGCCTGCAGCAAGATGTGGCCTCGATTGTCAGTGTGCTCGGGGTGATTCGTTCGATCGCCGAGCAGACCAACCTGCTGGCCCTCAACGCCGCCATCGAGGCCGCGCGTGCCGGCGAGGCGGGGCGTGGGTTCGCGGTGGTGGCCGATGAAGTGCGGGCCCTGGCCAGCCGGACCCAGCAAAGTACCCAGGAAATCCAGGGCATGATCGACCGCCTGCAATCGGGTACCCACGCGGCAGTGGAAGCGATGCGTCGTTCCAGCGAGGCCGGCGATGGCACCTCGGAACGGGCCAACGAGGCGGGCGCGTCCCTGGACACCATGGCGCAGCTGATCGGCACCATCAACTCGATGAACGCCCAGATCGCCAGCGCCGCCGAAGAACAGACTGCCGTGGCCGAAGAAATCAACCGCAGCGTGCATCAGATCGCCGTGGCCGTGGACAGCGTCGCCGACGAAACCCAACTCGGCGCCCAGACGTCCCGCAGCCTGGCCGACCTGGGCCAGCGCCTGGGTCAACTGGTGGGGCAGTTCCGCATCTGACCCGGGGCAGCAGGAGCTGCCGAAGGCTGCGATCTTTCGCTCTCGATCCAGATGTTTTCGCCTGGGCTACCAGGCCCTATCGGAAGCGGAGGATCGCAGCCTTCGGCAGTTTCTGCCGGGAGCTAAAGATTTGTGGCATGCAGAATCTTGTGTCCATCACAAATCCCCTGTGGGAGCGGGCTTGCTCGCGAATACAGTGTGTCAGTCAATGTATTCACTTCTGACACACCGCCTTCGCGAGCAAGCCCGCTCCCACATTTGTTCGGTGGCGACTATGGCTCGCGCACATCCCGCATCAACAACCCAAACCGCAGATCCACCGCATCCGGGATCGGCACGTACACCACATGCCCATCCCCCGGTGCCACTTCGATGGCCTGGCCCTTGATGTCCTGCAACTGATGCAGGTCGAAGTGAAAGTTGCCCTTGGGGGTCATCAGTTCCATGTGATCACCCAGGCCAAAACGGTTCTTCACCCGCACTTCGGCCAGGCGTTCGCGCCGTTCGCCGGTCAGTTCGCCGACGAACTGCTGGCGCTCCGACACTGAGCTGCCGTTCTGGTAGTTCTGGTATTCGTCATGCACGTGGCGTCTCAGGAAGCCTTCGGTGTAGCCACGCTGGGCCAGGGACTCCAGGTCGGTCATCAGGCTGCGGTCGAATTCCCGGCCGGCCACCGCATCATCGATGGCCCGGCGATACACCTGGGTGGTGCGCGCGCAATAGAAATGCGACTTGGTCCGGCCTTCGATCTTCAAGGAATGCACGCCCATGCGCGCCAGGCGCTCGACGTGTTGCACGGCCCGCAGGTCCTTGGCGTTCATGATGTAGGTGCCGTGCTCGTCCTCGAAGGCCGGCATGGATTCTTCCGGGCGGTTGGCCTCCTGGAGCAGAAACACCTGGTCGGTGGGTGCGCCGAGGCCCAGGGTCGGTTCGGGCCGATAGCTCTGCACAATGTCGCCCACGGCATTTTCCACCGCCGGCTGCGCCGAGTACTTCCAGCGGCAGGCGTTGGTGCAGCTGCCCTGGTTGGCGTCGCGCTTGTTCATATAACCGGATAGCAGGCAGCGCCCCGAATAGGCCATGCACAGCGCGCCATGGACGAACACTTCCAGCTCCATGGCCGGGACTTGCTCGCGAATCTCGGCGATTTCTTCCAGGGACAGTTCCCGGGACAGGATGATCCGGCTCAAGCCCTGCTGCTGCCAGAACTCAACGCTTGCCCAGTTCACCGTGTTGGCCTGCACCGACAGGTGAATCGGCATCTGCGGAAAATGCCGGCGAACCAGCATGATCAACCCCGGGTCGGACATGATCAGCGCGTCCGGCGCCATGGCAATCACCGGTTCGAGGTCTTTGAGGAAGGTCCGCAGCTTGGCGTTGTGCGGGGCAATGTTCACCACCACGTAGAAGCGCTTGCCCATGGCCTGGGCCTCGGCGATGCCCAAGGCCAGGTTCCCGTGGTCGAATTCGTTGTTGCGCACCCGCAGGCTGTAGCGCGGCTGGCCGGCGTACACCGCGTCGGCACCGTAGGCGAAGGCATAACGCATGTTTTTCAGGGTGCCGGCGGGTGCCAGCAGTTCGGGGGCGGCGAGGGTCATGGTGGGGTCGGGTCGCAAAAAGCGCGGAGGGTACGCCAGGGCCGGCCAGGCCTTATTGACTTGGATCAAGGGCACAACGCAAGCGTGATGGCACTCCGGCGAGTCCTGGCTGACTAATGTGTATCCCGCCTTTGGACATGGAAAGCTGATGAATCGAAAGATGCTGCAAAACAAAGCCCAGATGTTGCTGCTGGTGCTGGTCACGGTCGCCTTTATCTGGATTCTGCTGCCGTTCTACGGGGCGGTATTCTGGGCGGTGATCCTGGGTATCGTCTTTGCGCCGATGCAGCGCCGTCTGCAGTTCAAGTTCGGTTGGCACCGCAATCTCACATCGTTGTTCACCTTGAGCATCTGTGTGGTCATCGCGATCCTGCCGGTGATCGTCATCAGCATGTTGCTGGTCCAGGAGGGAGCGGCGCTGTACAAGAGCCTGGAAAGCGGAGAGCTGGACATTGCCGATTACCTGGCCCGCTTCAAGGATGCCTTGCCGCCGTACTTCCAGCACCTGCTGGACCGCTTCGGCCTGGGCAACCTGAACGGCTTGCGTGACAAGATCGTCAAGAGCGCGATGCAGGGCAGCGAATTCTTCGCCACCCAGGCCTTCAGTTTCGGTCAGGGTACCTTTCAGTTCCTGGTCAGCTTCTTCGTGATGCTCTATCTGCTGTTCTTCTTTCTGCGCGACGGTGCGGAGCTGGTGCGCAAGGTGCGCACGGCCATTCCCTTGGCGGAACATCAAAAACGCCGCTTGCAGTTGAAATTCAATCGGGTGGTGCGGGCTACCGTGAAAGGCAACCTGTTGGTCGCCATTACCCAAGGTGCGCTGGGTGGGCTGATCTTCTGGATCCTGGGGATCCCTACGGTATTGCCCTGGGCGGTACTGATGGCGTTCCTGTCATTGTTGCCTGCGGTGGGGGCAGGTCTTGTCTGGGCGCCGGTGGCGGTGTATTTCCTGCTCTCGGGAGCGATTTGGCAAGGCGTGGTGCTGACGTTGTTCGGGGTGTTCGTGATTGGCCTGGTGGACAATTTCCTGCGACCGATCCTGGTGGGCAAGGACACCAAGATGCCCGACTACCTGGTGCTGGTCTCGACACTGGGTGGGCTGGCGGTGTTCGGACTGAACGGCTTCGTGATCGGGCCGCTGATCGCGGCGTTGTTCATGTCGTGCTGGGCCTTGTTTGTCGAGGGCTCGCCGCGGGTGCAACTGCCCTAGGCGTTCATCAGGTAGGGGCCGATACGTTGTGACAGCGCCTCGGCGGCGGGCAGTGAAGTCAGCGGGCCGCTGATGGTCACGCCGTCCTGCACCAGATACCAGCAGGCCAGCAACCCGAGCTCCCGGAGTGGGGCGGGGACGGCGCTGCCAATGACAGACATGATTTGAACCTTGGGCATGGGAAACCTCCATCAATCGATGGGGTTACCTTAAGGCTCAGGGGGAAGGACGGAAAATCTACTGGCTCAATAGTAGGAATCGATGCCGCTCAATCGACGACCAGATCGAGCATGTGCACCACTTCCTGCTCATTGAGCAGGCCCTTGCGCACCAGGTTTTCCGCCAGCAGGGAAAGGAATTTGGCGCTGCGGTGGCCTTCCAGTTGCTTGAGTTCGGTCAGTACGTTGTACACCTTGCTGGAGGTGCACAGGCCGACAATGCGATGGGGGTTTTGTGTGGGCATACCTTCGTCCTTGTTTTTATGAAGCTGTTGTTGGCGGACAGGACCAGTGTGCGGCCCTGTCATGACGCTCACGTGACAGCTTGGGTTGTCGGAAAAAGAAAGCAGGATCCGGACCATATTGCCTTTTTGGTGCCGGATTGTTGTTCCGGCAGCGACCTCGGCCAGGCTTATATGGCCATCCACCTGTTTTTTGCCCACAAAAAAGCCCCTGGATCTTTCGAACCAGGGGCTTCTTGTGTGTTGCTGTCTGGCTCCACGACCTGGACTCGAACCAGGGACCCAGTGATTAACAGTCACTTGCTCTACCAACTGAGCTATCGCGGAATGGCGCGTATGTTACTGATTGGAAAAGAGAAGTCAAGCGTCTATTGCCGGGCGGCGCATTCCTGCTGCCCATTGAAGGACAATCAACGATTGGCAGTTACCGCATGGGCAGGAGAGGGCTACCATGGTTGCCCGGAAGTGGCAGGACGCACTGCCGGCCATTCGCCGACATTGAGGTACGCGCCATGAACCATCTGTTACCCCTTCACACAGCCCGTCGCGCCGAGGTGTGCCTGTGAGTACCGCCCAGATCAGTTTGCCCAAGGGCGTGGGGCCTCATGCCGAGAAACTGTACGACGCCATTACCCAGGCCAGCACCGCCGAGGCGCTGAATCGCGCCGGTGGCAAGGCCGAGGGGTTTGTCCTGGGGTTGGAAAGCACCAAGGCGATCAAGAGCCAAGTGGCCGAGTCGTTGTATGTCATCTATGACGATGCGGCGAGCCAGCGGGCGACGGAGCTGTAGCTTCAGCCAGAGTGTCGTGCCCGGTGCTTTTGTGGTCTTGTTTTTGTGGTTTTGTTTTTGTGGTTTTGCTTTTGTGGCGAGGGAGCTTGCTCCCGCTGGGCTGCGAAGCAGCCCCAAAATGCTTGGTTAAATCAGTCTGAAATACCGAGGTGGTTGGTTTTAGGGCTGCTGCGCAGCCCAGCGGGAGCAAGCTCCCTCGCCACAGAAACAAAACCACAGAAGCAGGCCACAAAAACATCGGGTCAAAAAAAGGGAAGCCAATGGCTTCCCGTTTTTTCATCCAGCGTCGAGGCGTCAGATCACCTGGACGATGGCCTTGGTCACCGCTTCGATGTTGTTCTGGTTCAGCGCGGCCACGCAGATGCGACCGGTGTCCAGGGCATAGATACCAAACTCGTTGCGCAGGCGCGTCACTTGTTCAACGGTCAGGCCGGAGTAGGAGAACATCCCGCTCTGGCGGGCGACGAAGCTGAAGTCGTGGTGCGGCGCGGCCTTGGCCAGCATGTCGACCATCTGGTCGCGCATGCCGCGAATCCGCAGGCGCATTTCGGCCAGTTCGGCTTCCCATTGCGCGCGCAGCTCGGGGCTGTTGAGCACAGCGGCGACGATGCTGGCGCCGTGGGTTGGCGGGTTGGAGTAGTTGGTGCGGATCACGCGCTTGACCTGGGACAGCACGCGGGCGCTTTCTTCCTTCGATTCACTGACGATCGACAGGGCGCCAACGCGCTCGCCGTACAACGAGAACGATTTGGAGAACGAGCTGGAGGCAAAGAAGGTCAGCCCCGACTCGGCGAACAGGCGTACAGCCGCCGCGTCTGCGTCGATGCCTTCGCCAAAGCCCTGGTAGGCCATGTCCAGGAACGGTACGTGGTTCTTGGCCTTGACGACCGCCAGCACGTTTTTCCAGTCTTCCGGGCTCAGGTCCACGCCGGTCGGGTTGTGGCAGCAAGCGTGCAGCACAACGATCGAACGGTCGGGCAGGGCGTTGAGGTCTTCCAGCAGGCCGCTGCGGTTCACGTCGTGGGTGGCGGCATCATAGTAGCGGTAGTTCTGCACCGGAAAGCCGGCGGTTTCGAACAGGGCGCGGTGGTTTTCCCAGCTCGGGTCGCTGATGGCGACGACGGCGTCAGGCAGCAGTTGCTTGAGGAAGTCGGCACCGATCTTCAGTGCGCCGGTGCCGCCCACGGCCTGGGTGGTGATGACGCGGCCGGAAGCGATCAGCGCCGAGTCCTTGCCGAACAGCAGGGTCTGTACGGCCTGGTCGTAGGCGGCAATGCCGTCGATTGGCAGGTAACCACGGGAAACGTGCTGAGCCACGCGAATCGTCTCGGCTTCGACAACGGCGCGCAGCAATGGAATGCGCCCTTCCTCGTTGCAGTAAACACCCACGCCCAGGTTCACCTTATTGGTACGGGTGTCGGCGTTGAAAGCTTCGTTGAGGCCCAGGATGGGGTCGCGGGGTGCCAATTCGACAGCGGAAAACAGGCTCATTAGTGCGCGGCTCTGAATGGAGAGTGAGGGGACGTGTGGCGCTCCAGCCGAATGCACTAGAGCGGTGCACAAACGGGGAGCTAGTATAGAGGCCATCACCCGGCACGGCGACAGGCGATTCGGCTTTTACGGTAAGTTTTTTCGATTTTTTTCGACCGTTAGTCCTCTCGCCGCGTCAAAGTCTTCAAGGCGTGTAGGACGTTCGTCTTGAAAGCGAAGGCATTCACCTCCACATTGTGTGCATCCCAGCTTTTTCCTCGGGCGACATCAGTCGTTTCGGTCTTTCTCGTTCCTGTCGGCTGGCCGACAGGGGTGAATCCAGAGGTTATGTCATGTCTGAATTCCAGCTAGTCACCCGCTTCCAGCCCGCCGGCGATCAGCCGGAAGCCATCCGCCTGATGGTCGAGGGTATCGAGGCCGGGCTGGCGCACCAGACGTTGCTCGGTGTGACCGGTTCGGGCAAGACCTTCAGCATCGCCAATGTGATCGCCCAGGTGCAGCGCCCGACCCTGGTACTGGCGCCGAACAAGACCCTGGCGGCGCAGCTCTATGGTGAGTTCAAGGCGTTTTTCCCGAACAACGCCGTGGAGTACTTCGTTTCCTACTACGACTACTACCAGCCCGAGGCCTATGTGCCGTCCTCGGACACCTTCATCGAGAAGGATGCCTCGATCAACGACCACATCGAACAGATGCGACTGTCGGCGACCAAGGCGTTGCTCGAGCGCAAGGACGCGATCATCGTCACCACGGTGTCGTGCATCTACGGCCTGGGCAGCCCGGAAACCTACCTGAAGATGGTGCTGCACGTGGACCGCGGCGACAAACTCGACCAGCGTGCCTTGCTGCGTCGCCTGACGGACTTGCAGTACACCCGCAACGACATGGATTTCGCCCGGGCGACGTTCCGGGTGCGCGGCGATGTGATCGACATCTACCCGGCGGAATCGGACCTGGAAGCGATCCGCATCGAGCTGTTCGACGATGAAGTGGAGAGCCTCTCGGCGTTCGACCCGCTGACCGGCGAAGTGATCCGCAAGTTGCCCCGCTTCACTTTCTACCCCAAGAGCCACTACGTGACGCCTCGGGAAACCCTGCTGGACGCCATCGAAGGGATCAAGGTCGAGTTGCAGGAGCGCCTGGAGTACCTGCGTTCGAACAACAAGTTGGTGGAAGCCCAGCGCCTGGAACAACGCACCCGCTTCGACCTGGAGATGATCCTGGAGCTTGGCTACTGCAACGGCATCGAAAACTACTCGCGCTACTTGTCGGGTCGCCCGGCGGGTGCGCCGCCGCCTACGTTGTATGACTACTTGCCCGCCGATGCCTTGCTGGTGATCGACGAATCCCACGTCAGCGTGCCCCAGGTTGGCGCCATGTACAAAGGCGACCGTTCGCGCAAGGAAACACTGGTGGAGTACGGTTTCCGCCTGCCCTCGGCCCTGGACAACCGGCCGATGCGTTTTGACGAATGGGAGAGCGTGAGCCCACAGACGATTTTCGTCTCGGCCACGCCTGGCAACTACGAGGCCGAGCATGCCGGTCGCGTCGTCGAGCAAGTGGTACGGCCGACTGGGCTGGTGGACCCACAAGTCGAGGTGCGTCCGGCCCTGACCCAGGTCGATGACCTGCTGTCGGAGATCACCAAGCGCGTGGCGGTGGAGGAGCGGGTGCTGGTCACCACGCTGACCAAACGCATGGCCGAAGACCTCACCGACTACCTGGCCGACCATGGCGTGCGGGTGCGTTACCTGCACTCGGACATCGACACGGTGGAGCGGGTCGAGATCATCCGTGACCTGCGCCTGGGCACCTTCGATGTACTGGTGGGCATCAACCTGCTGCGCGAAGGCCTGGACATGCCGGAAGTGTCGCTGGTGGCGATTCTCGATGCGGACAAGGAAGGTTTCCTGCGTTCCGAGCGTTCGTTGATCCAGACCATTGGTCGCGCGGCACGTAACCTCAATGGCCGGGCGATCCTGTATGCCGACCGCATCACCGGTTCCATGGAGCGGGCCATCGGCGAGACCGAGCGCCGCCGCGACAAGCAGATCGCCTTCAACCTGGCCAACGGCATCACCCCCAAAGGCGTGTTCAAGGACGTCGCCGACATCATGGAAGGCGCCACCGTGCCCGGCTCACGCAGCAAGAAGCGCAAGGGCATGGCCAAGGCCGCCGAAGAGAGCGCCCGCTACGAGGCCGAACTGCGCTCGCCGAGCGAAATCACCAAGCGTATCCGGCAGTTGGAAGAGAAGATGTACCAACTGGCCCGGGACCTGGAGTTCGAGGCGGCGGCGCAATTGCGCGATGAGATTGGCAAGTTGCGGGAGCGGTTGCTGACCGTTTGAGTTTTGCGGTGGTTTCGATGGCCTCTTCGTCGGAACGCCGCCCGGAGCAAGCCCGCTCCCACAGTTGACCGAGTCGTCCAGGCTGCATGCGATCTCCTGTGGGAGCGGGCTTGCTCGCGAAGGAGGCGACTCGGTCTGAGAGATGCCACACAAATCCCGCTCTCACTGGAGCCCGCCCGCCATCGCCTGTTACCATTCGCCCCCTGTTCGATCTTCGCTTTTATATTCTTTCCGAGACATGCCATGACCACCGTCCGCACCCGCATCGCGCCTTCGCCTACTGGCGATCCCCATGTCGGCACCGCCTATATCGCTTTGTTCAACTATTGCTTTGCCAAGCAGCATGGCGGCGAGTTCATCCTGCGGATCGAGGACACCGACCAGTTGCGTTCGACCCGCGAGTCCGAACAGCAGATCTTCGATGCCCTGCGCTGGTTGGGGATCGACTGGAGCGAAGGCCCGGACGTCGGCGGCCCGCACGGCCCGTATCGCCAGAGCGAGCGCGGCGAGATCTACAAGCAGTACTGCCAGCAGCTGGTGGACATGGGGCACGCGTTCCCTTGCTTCTGCACCGCCGAAGAACTGGACCAGATGCGCGCCGAGCAAATGGCCCGTGGCGAAACCCCGCGCTACGACGGCCGGGCGCTGCTGCTGTCCAAGGAAGAAGTCGCCCGTCGCCTGGCCGCTGGCGAGCCCCACGTGATTCGCATGAAAGTACCGACCGAAGGCGTCTGCGTCGTGCCGGATATGCTGCGTGGCGATGTCGAGATCCCGTGGGATCGCATGGACATGCAAGTGCTGATGAAGACCGATGGCCTGCCGACGTACTTCCTGGCCAACGTGGTCGACGATCACTTGATGGGCATCACCCACGTCCTGCGCGGTGAAGAATGGCTGCCGTCGGCGCCGAAACTGATCCTGCTCTACGAATACTTCGGCTGGGAACAGCCGCAGCTGTGCTACATGCCGCTGCTGCGTAACCCGGACAAGAGCAAGCTGTCCAAGCGCAAGAACCCGACCTCGGTGACGTTCTACGAGCGCATGGGCTTCATGCCCGAGGCCATGCTCAACTACCTGGGCCGCATGGGCTGGTCGATGCCGGACGAACGCGAGAAGTTCTCGCTGCAGGAAATGGTCGAGCACTTCGACCTGTCGCGCGTCTCCCTGGGCGGGCCGATCTTCGACGTCGAGAAGCTGTCGTGGCTCAACGGCCAGTGGCTGCGGGACCTGCCGGTGGAAGAGTTTGCCGCTCGCGTGCAGAAGTGGGCATTGAACCCTGAGTACATGATGAAGATCGCTCCCCATGTGCAGGGCAGGGTAGAGACCTTCAGCCAGATCGCCCCGCTGGCCGGTTTCTTCTTCGCCGGTGGTGTGACGCCGGACGTGAAGTTGTTCGAATCCAAGAAGCTCTCCGGCGACCAGGTGCGCCAGTTGATGCAACTGATCCTGTGGAAGCTGGAAAGCCTGCGTCAGTGGGAGAAGGACAGCATCACCGCGACCATCCAGGCCGTGGTGGAGTCGCTGGAGTTGAAATTGCGCGATGCCATGCCGCTGATGTTCGCCGCCATTACCGGCCAGGCCAGCTCGGTTTCGGTGCTCGATGCGATGGAAATCCTCGGGCCGGACCTGACCCGTTTCCGTCTGCGCCAGGCCATCGATCTGCTCGGTGGCGTGTCGAAGAAGGAAAACAAGGAGTGGGAAAAACTGCTGGGCGCGATCGCCTAAGCGCTCCATGAGGCAGGACATACCCCGGTTTTCCGGGGTTTGTCGGTAAGTGATTGTTATCCCGGCAAAAAATTTTCAAATTTGTTGAAAATAAATTTGACAGCCCTCCGTTACGCCCTTAAGATTCGCCCCGTCCTCAGCGATGAGGGGCTATAGCTCAGCTGGGAGAGCGCTTGCATGGCATGCAAGAGGTCGACGGTTCGATCCCGTCTAGCTCCACCAATTTACACTTCAAGGCCTGGCCACACCGGCCTTGAAGCGATCAACACTCAGCGTTGATCAGTTGTATAGAAGGGTTTGCGTCCCCTTCGTCTAGTGGCCTAGGACACCGCCCTTTCACGGCGGTAACAGGGGTTCGAGTCCCCTAGGGGACGCCAGTTTTACAGAAGCGATGTTGCAAGATGTCGCTCCGCCGCGAGGCGAAAAATCCGGGGCTATAGCTCAGCTGGGAGAGCGCTTGCATGGCATGCAAGAGGTCGACGGTTCGATCCCGTCTAGCTCCACCAATTTACACTTCAAGG
>NZ_JABWRA010000082.1:0-17950 GCF_014268705.1 Pseudomonas sp. SWRI179
TCTTGCTCTTGCTCTTGCTCTTGCTCTTGCTCTTGCTCTTGCTCTTGCTCTTGCTCTTGCTCTTGCTCTTGCTCTTGCTCTTGCTCTTGCTTTGGATCTTGATCTTGATCTTGATCTTGATTTGGACGCCCCGTTAAACCACGCTGGCCGAACGCAGGCATTGTGGAGTGGGCATCCCGGCATGGATGCCGGGATAGCCGCGCTGGGCCCAGAGTGTGTAAAAACTCCGAAGCCAACCCTTGCTATGATTTCCCCAGGACTTCATTGCAAGGGCTGCCCATGAAACGCTTCATCCAAGGTGAACACCGAGATCAAACTACCTTGCTCCCCGAGAGCTTGGACGACTACGTCAGCGATACCAATCCGGTGCGCGTTGTCGATGTCTTCGTGGATGAGCTCGACCTGATCAACTTGGGTTTTGAAAGCGCTGTCCCCGCTAAAACAGGCCGACCGGCTTATCATCCTGCAGTCATGCTGAAGATCTACATCTACGGCTATCTCAACCGTATCCAGTCAAGCCGGCGCCTTGAGCGCGAGGCGCAGCGCAACGTCGAGCTGATGTGGCTGACCGGTCGCCTGATGCCGGATTTCAAGACCATCGCCAACTTCCGCAAAGACAATGGGAAGGCCATTCGAGGAGTCTGTCGGCAGTTCGTCGTGTTGTGTCAACAACTGGGGCTCTTCTCGGAACACTTCGTTGCCATCGATGGCAGTAAATTCAAGGCGGTGAACAACCGCGACCGCAATTTTACCAGCGCCAAGCTGAAGCGTCGGATGGAAGACATCGAGTCAAGCATCGCCCGTTATCTGAAGGCCCTGGATGAGGCTGATCGGGAAGAGCCCAAGTCTTCAGGGCCCAAAGGCGGCCTGGAAGAAAAAATTGCCAAATTAAAGGAACAGATGAAGGCGCTCCAGGCGATTGAAATACAGCTTGAAGCATCGCCGGACAAACAGATCTCGCTGACCGACCCGGACGCGCGCTCGATGATGATGACGAGCGGTCATGGCATCGTGGGCTACAACGTGCAGACAGCAGTCGATACCAAACACCATTTAATCGTCGCGCACGAGGTGACCAATGTCGGTCACGACCGTGATCAGCTTAGCTCGATGGCCCAGCAAGCCCGTGAGGCGATGCAAATCGAATCGTTGTCGGTGGTGGCGGACCGAGGGTATTACAAAAGCGGAGAAATCCTGGCCTGTCACGAGGCAGGAATCACAGCTTATGTGCCGAAAACGCTGAGCTCGCGGGCCAAATTTGATGGCCGCTTCGGCAATGACGAGTTTGTTTACGACGCGGAAAAAAATGTGTACGTCTGCCCCGCCAAGCAAGTGCTGATCTGGCGCAACTTTTACGTCGACAAGGGCAAGAAGCTGGACGTTTACTGGCACTCCAACTGCAGAGCCTGCCCAATAAAGGCGCAATGCACACCGGCCAGAGAGAGAAAGATTCGGCGCTGGGAACACGAGGCGGTACTGGAGGAAATGCAGGCCCGCCAGAACAATGAGCCGCAGATGATGATCATCCGCAAGAGAACGGTCGAGCACCCCTTCGGGACGCTGAAGCAATGGATGGGGGCGACTCATTTTCTGACGCGACGGCTGGCTGGGGTGAGCACCGAAATGAGCTTGAATGTGCTCGCTTACAATTGGAAAAGAGTGATGGAAATCCTAGGTGCGCAAGGTCTGATGAAGGCGCTGACGGCCTGAAAGCCTGCGGTTTTGCCCCGTTAATCAAGCCTACTGAGCCTTGCTAGCGCTTGTAGGGGCCGTTTGGAGGTACAGGAGCGCTTTAGGTTTTTATCAGTTGGCCAACACCTGTCGGCACGACGTGCCGACGATGTTTTTATCGGTTTTTACACACTCTGGGCCATGGATGGCCCTTCGCGGCGGCCCACGGAGCAATGCCGGAGTGAGGGCATGCCGAGCCTAAGCGAGGCACCGAGTGGTGGGGCAAAGCGTTTTTGGTTACTTTTGGCGCTCTTCCAAAAGTGACCCGCCGTCAGGGCGGAACCCTAAGCCGCCGTTACCGCAGCAACGGATATGTACCCAACCCCAAACAAAAGCGCTCTCCCTCCCTCAGAAAAGCGCACTTCCTGACGTAAACAGCATTACGTTCTGTCAGCGTCTTTTATGGAGAGTGATTCTTGACACTGACCAGTCAGCTTCTCTAGGATGCCGCTCATGCGCCGATTTAAACAGCTACTTGCGGGGCGCCAGGTGACTC
Organism: Pseudomonas sp. SWRI179; assembly: GCF_014268705.1. Taxonomy (NCBI): domain Bacteria; kingdom Pseudomonadati; phylum Pseudomonadota; class Gammaproteobacteria; order Pseudomonadales; family Pseudomonadaceae; genus Pseudomonas; species Pseudomonas sp. SWRI179. The sequence continues at coordinate 2,228 of NZ_JABWRA010000082.1, forward strand.
ATCCAGTCGCCGATAGAAGCCGGAAAAACACGGCTTCGAAATACCGCTAAAGCGCTGGTTCGGTGTTGCCTCTCACCTGCCATGCAGACTTTTGAGGCAGAGACACGACACGATGAACGCACCCAGTCCCCTTGTACGTCTTGCGCCGATCACGGCGAACCTAGTGCAGCGCAACCCGAAAATTCTCCTGGGCGGCACCCACCAGCCAACACTCTTGCGTTACCTTGACGGCTGGCCACGTCGCAACCACGGGCCTGCTGCTTTCCTGATCCAATTCGTCGAAGACGGTGAGTCACTGGCACGTTTTACCAATGACAGCTTCGACCTGGCTGTCATCCAATCCCCCAGCACGGCGGACGCTCCCGAAATGATCCGGCAACTGACCCGTGTTGCACGGCAGGGCCTGATCACTCGCCGCTGAGGCGAGGATTACGGATATTACGGATACGCGATGTCGACGATGTAGACCCGCTTCTCACCTGTGGGCGTCTGGACGCTGACCTCCGCGTCCAAGGCCTTGCCGATCAGTGCCCTGGCCAACGGCGAGTCAATGCTGATCAGGTTCTGTTTCAGATCCAGCTCGTCCGGGCCAACAATGCGATAGCGTGATTCCTTGCCGTCCTCATCTTCGACCGTGACCCAGGCGCCGAAATAAACCTTGTTTGGATCGCTGGGTTTTTCACTGACCACCTTGAGCGCCTCGAGGCGCTTGGTGAGGAAGCGCACGCGACTGTCGATTTCCCGCAGCATTTTCTTGCCGTAGGTGTATTCGGCATTTTCCGAGCGATCGCCCTGGGCCGCTGCCTCGCTGACCGCCTGGGTCACCTGGGGACGGCGCACATGCCACAGCTCATGGAATTCGGCGCGCATCCGCGCTTCACCCTCGGGGGTGATCAGCGCGGTGCCGGCGGTGCGGGGTGGGCGATAACGGCTCATGGCAACTTCTTGTGATAGCGAAGCCGGGAGTCTATCAACCCTCGCGCAATACTGTCAGCGGGCTGGCGTTGAGCGCCCGACGGGTACCAAACACCCCGGCCGCGCCGATCAACAAGGCCCCCAACAGCGGCAATACCAATAGCCATGGATGCGGGTGCCAGGGCAGGTCGAAGGCGTACCGGTAAAGCACCAGGCTCACCAGCTCCGAGCCCAGGGCCGCCAGTAGGCCGCTGACCGCCCCCAACAGGCCGAATTCGATGCGTCGGGCCTTGACCAGCAGGGGGCGTTCGGCGCCCAGTGCGCGCAACAGCGCGCCTTGGCGAATCCGCTCGTCGAGGGTGGCCTGCAGGCCGGAAAACAGCACCGCCATCCCCGCCGCCAGTACAAACAACAGCACGTACTCCACGGCCAGGGTCACCTGGGCCAGGATGCTGCGCAGTTGTTCGAGCAGGGCTTCGACTTGCAGGATCGTCACCGCCGGGAAGGCCCGGGACAGGTCGACGATTTGTTGGTCGTGACCCGCCGCCAGGTAGAAGCTGGTGAGGTAGGTCGCCGGCAGGTCCTTCAATGTGCCGGGCTGGAAGATCATGAAGAAGTTGGGCTGGAAATTGTCCCAGTTGATTTCCCGCAAGCTGGTGACCTTCGCCTCACGGTTGACGCCGCCCACGCTGAAGACCAGGCGATCGCCCAGCTTGATCTTGAGGTTTTCGGCCACTTTGCCTTCCACCGAAACCCCCGGGACATCGTCCGGTGGCTGCTGCGGCCACCAGGTCCCGGCGGTGACGACGTTGCCCGCCGGCAGGTCCGCGGCCCAGGTCAGGCTCAGGTCGCGTTGCAGTGCCCGGTCACCCGCCGAATCCTTGGTGACGAACTCCGTGGCCGGTTCGCCATTGATGCTGATCAGGCGCCCGGGTACCACGGGGTAGAGCGGGGCTGATTGCGCGGACAATTCCAGCAGCTTGTCGGTGAAGGCCTGCTTGTCGTTGGGCAGGATGTTGAGGGCGAAATAGTTCGGCGCATTCTTGGGCAACTGGTTTTGCCAGGTGTCCAGCAACTCGCCGCGCAGCAGCGCGATCAACGCCATGGACAACAGGATCAGGCCGAACGCCAGGGCCTGGCCGGCCGCCGCCAGGGGATGACGCAGCAATTGGCCGAGGCCCAGCCGCCAGGGCAGGGCGGCGCGGGCCAGCAGGCGACGCAGGCTCTGGAGCAACAGCAACAAGAGGCCGCCGAGCACCAGCGCGGCAACGACACCACCGCCCAACAGGGCGAAGGTCAGCACCAGGTCCAGGCTCAGGCGCCACATGATCAGGCCCAGGGCGCCCAGTGCGGCACCGTAGATCACCCAGGAGCTGGAGGGGATTGGCAGCATGTCCCGGCGCAGCACACGCAACGGCGGCACTCGCCCCAGCGCAGCCAGTGGCGGCAAGGCGAACCCCGCCAACGCCACCAGCCCGGTGCCGATTCCGGCAATCGCCGGCAGCAGGCCGCCGGGCGGAACGGTGGTAGGCAGCAGGTCATGCAGCAGGGCGAACAGGCCCAATTGGGCGACCCAGCCGAGCAGTGCGCCGCTGATGCTGGCGAGCAGGCCCAGCACCGTCAATTGCAGGCTGAACAGCACCATGGTTTCCCGGCGGGACAGGCCCAGGCAGCGCAGCAGCGCGCTGGCGTCGAAGCGTCGGGTGGCGAAGCGGTTGGCCGAAAGCGCGACGGCCACACCGGACAACAACACCGCCACCAGACTGGCCATGTTCAAGTAGCGCTCGGCCTTGCCCAGGGCGCCGCCGATCTGGCGGTTGCCGTCGCGGGCATCCTGCAGGCGCTGGTTGGGTTCAAGCCCAGGCTTGACCAGGTCGCGGTAGGTTTGCAGGGCCGGTGCCGGGCCGCGCCACAGGTCGCGATAGCTGACACGACTGCCCGGTTGCACCACGCCGGTGGCCTCCAGGTCCTTGAGGTTGATCAGTACCCGCGGGGTGAGGCTGTAGAAGTTGCCGGCGCGATCGGGTTCATAGGTCAGCACCCGGGCCAGGCGCAGGGTCTGGTTGCCGACGTCGATGCTGTCGCCGATCTTCAGGTCCAGTGCCGTCAACAGCCGTGCCTCGACCCAGGCCTCGCCAGGGTTCGGACGTCCGCCGGTTTCTTCCGGGGCGAACGGGGCAGGGGTGCTTTTCAGCTCGCCGCGCAATGGGTAGCGGTCATCGGCCGCCTTGACGCTGGACAGCTGGATGCCATTGTCGGTGGCCACGACACTGGAGAACTCCACCACCCGGGCATGTTCCAGGCCCAATTCGGTGCCGCTGCGGATCTGCTCCGGGCGGGCCGGCGAGCTGCCTTCGAGCAGCAGGTCGGCGCCGAGGAATTCGGTAGCGCGCATCATCATCGCGCCGTTGAGGCGGGCACCGAAGTAGCCGATGGCGGTGCTCGCCGCCACCGCCACCAACAGGGCGAAGAACAACACCCGCAACTCACCGGCGCGGGCATCGCGAAGCAATTGACGGACAGCGAGGCTGAACAGGCGCAACAGCGGCAGACGTGCCATCAAGGCTCCAGAGGGGCGACCATCTCGCCGGCTTCAAGTCGGATCAGGCGCCGGCAGCGATGGGCCAGGCGTTCATCATGGGTGACCAGCACCAGGGTCGTACCGCGTTCCTTGTTCAGTTCGAACAGCAGGTCGCTGATGCGCTCGCCAGTGTGGCTATCGAGGTTGCCGGTGGGTTCGTCGGCAAACAGCACGTCGGGCTCGGCGGCAAAGGCGCGGGCAATCGCCACCCGTTGCTGTTCACCACCGGAGAGCTGGCGCGGCGAATGGGTCAGGCGCTGGCCCAGGCCGACGCGCTGCAACAGTTGCGTGGCGCGTTCGCGGGCATCCTTGCGGCCGTCCAGCTCCAGCGGCAGCATGACGTTTTCCAGTGCATTGAGGCTGTCGAGCAACTGGAATGACTGGAAGACGAAACCGACATGCTCGGCGCGGATCCGCGCCCGCTGGTCTTCATCCAACGCGCTGAGGGCCTGCCCGGCGAGCGTGACCTCGCCGCTGCTGGGCAGGTCGAGGCCGGCCAGCAGGCCCAGGAGGGTGGATTTGCCGGAACCGGACGCGCCGACGATGGCCAGGCTGTCGCCCTTGTTCAGTTCCAGGCTGAGTTCATGCAGGATGGTCAGTTCACCTTCCGCGCTGGCGACCACTTTGCTAAGGTCCGTCGCGGTGAGAATGCTTGAGCCCATGGAGAATCCGATGCGTGTGTGGTTTTTGAGTGCCGGCCTGGCCTTGATGTGCATGGTCCAGAACGCAGCGGCGGGTACAGTCCTGATCGTTGGCGATAGTATCAGCGCGGCTTTCGGCCTGGATACCCGGCAGGGGTGGGTGTCGTTGCTCGAACAACGGCTCAAGGCCGAGGGTTTTGACGATAAAGTGGTCAATGCCTCCATCAGCGGCGACACCAGCGCCGGAGGCCAGGCGCGGCTGCCGGCGCTGCTTGCAGCCCATAAACCGGACCTGGTGATCCTGGAGCTGGGCGGCAACGATGGCTTGCGTGGACAACCGCCAACACAATTGCAACAAAACCTTGCAGCGATGATCGACAGCGCCCGCGCCAGCGGTGCGAAGGTACTTTTGCTGGGTATGCAATTGCCGCCCAACTACGGACGGCGCTACACCGATGCCTTCGCTCGGGTCTACAGCACCCTGGCCGAGGAGAAGAAAGTCCCGCTGGTGCCGTTTTTCCTCAAGGACGTCGGTGGCGTTCCGACCATGATGCAGAGTGACGGATTGCACCCGTCCGTCGCGGCCCAGGGCAAGTTGCTGGAAAATGTCTGGCCGACGCTGAAACCGCTGCTTTGACGCTTTTCTACCGGCGGGCTTTCGGCTAATGTGGCGCCCCCGATTTGGAGCCCCCGATGCCGCGTCCCGCCTGGTCCCTGTTTGCCTACCAACTGATCGAGCCTGACGAGCAGTTGGACCTGTTCGCCTGCCAGGAAGTACGGGTGCACCTGGTGACCCGGCAGTTGGAACTCGGTGGCTCGGCCGACCGGACCCTCTGCGGCAGCCTGTTGCCGGCCCAGCCGCGCTGGTCGAGCGTCGATCGCAAGATTTTCCAGGATCATCGCCTGTGCTCGCTGTGCCGGGCGATCCTGGAATCCCAAAAGCGCGGCACCTCGCCGATCTGGCCGGAGCTGCGGTTCGAACTTTAATCCCCGAATTCTAGGTATTGCCTTTGTGGGAGCGGGCTTGCTCGCGAAGGCGGCACATTCGACATCAACGCAAGCAGACCCACCGCTTTCGCGAGCAAGCCCGCTCCCACAGGGTTCCATTTCAATTTCCAGACATGCTGCGCATCGGACGCCTCCGTACCGCTCTCCCCGAAATAACAGGTGGCAGTGTACAATCGCCGTTTTCATACCCCAGTTCGATCTGCGAAGGATTTCCCGGATGTTGCCGCGCTTGCCTGCCGTCGCCCGCTGCCTGTCTCTTGCCGCCCTGTGTATGGCGGGCCCCGTTGCCGCCCTGGAGCTGCCCCTGCCACCGCCGGGTGAAGACATCATCGGCCAGGTGCAGGTCATCAAGGCCAAATACGAAGACACCTTCGCCGACCTGGGCACCGCCTATGACCTGGGCTACAGCGAGATGGTCGCTGCCAACCCGGGGGTTGATCCCTGGTTGCCGGGCACTGGTACCGAGATCGTGTTGCCCACTCGCTTCATCCTGCCGCCGGGCCCGCGCGAGGGCATCGTGATCAACCTGGCCGAGTACCGTCTCTACTATTTCCCCAAGGGGCGGAACGTGGTCTACACCTTCCCGCTGGGGATTGGCCGTGAGGGCTGGGGCTCGCCAATCGCCCACACCAGCATCATCGCCAAGACCCCGAACCCGACCTGGACTCCGCCCGCGTCGATCAAGGCCGAACACGCCGCCGACGGCGACCCGTTGCCGAATGTCGTGCCTGCCGGCCCTGATAACCCGCTGGGTCCTTTCAAGTTCACCCTGGGCACCCCGGGCTACCTGATCCACGGTTCGAACAAGAAGTTCGGCATCGGCATGCGCACCAGTCACGGTTGCTTCCGGATGTTCAACAACAACGTACTGGAAATGGCCGGCATGGTGCCGGTGGGCACGTCGGTGCGGATCATCAACGACCCCTACAAGCTGGGCTTGAGCGGCGGCAAGGTGTATCTGGAAGCGCATACGCCGCTGGACGACAAGGGCAACCCGTCGGTGGTGGACAAGCACACCGCCGTCATCAACGCGATGCTCAAGCGCGAAGACATCACCAGCAACCTGCGCATGAACTGGGACGTGGTGCGGGACGTGGTCGCGGCCGAAGATGGCCTGCCAGTGGAAATCGCAGTTCCAAATACCTCGGCACCGATGGTTTCGAGCGCGCCGATCGACCTGCAGCAGTAAAAGCTTGAAAGCAACCCGCCGACGTTTCGCGATGTCGGCGGGTTTTTTATCGCCTGGTAAAACACCAGTCAATAGCTCTTGAATCCAAAAAAAAAGCCGACCCAAGAATGGGTCGGCTCGATAACAATCCCGAAGGACTATTACTTGCGGCTAGCTTTTTCCAGCATGCGCAGAGCACGCTCGTTAGCTTCGTCAGCAGTCTGTTGTGCTTTTTGAGCAGCAGCCAGAGCTTCATCAGCTTTACGGTAAGCTTCGTCTGCACGAGCCTGGGAGCGAGCTGCTGCGTCTTCGGTAGCAGTCAGACGTGCTTCGGTTTCTTTCGATGCGCTGCTGCAACCGGTAGCCAGAACTGCGGCCAGGGCCAGAGCAGAGAATTTCAGAACGTTGTTCATCGGTTTCCCCTTCAAGGACTTTCTATTAGTGACTGTCTCCCCAGACTGAGGAGTTAGCCGGCGTACATACTACCCATTACTTGTAGTAAGTAAACTGACGTAGCGCAAGAAGCAAAAAAATTGTAGGCGGTGATTCTTTTTCGAGCAACTTTTCTGAGGGTTGTTTAAAAAATATACAGGCCAAAGCCCTTGCCTGGAGCGCGTCGACGAAAAAAAGTTCCGTGGCCGGGTGAACTCTCGCAGACCTCGCTAACGTCGTTGTTTATTGATTCACCTACACTTTTGTACATTTTTTGTGCAGCGCTCCGGGCATCTTTATTGGTATTGGCGGTGACTTTAACTACGCGCGCTCGTCTCAAGACTCAACAACTGGCGATGTTCAGCTATTGCACCGTGACCGACTACAGCGCGACGATGGCGCTCAATCGATAAACCCGACCAGGTTCACCCCTTCGATGACAGGCGTGCCTTGAGCATTTGCGTCATTGGTGCCTACTATTCACGACGTGCTCGGGTTTGGGCGGATCGGTTTTGGCGCTCGGTGACCAGGAAGGCACGGGGTGGCGTAGAGGTTCCTTCGCCGGAAAAACATCGGTAAGGTAGGGGTCGGCATTCAGACCCGCGAGGAGTAGTGATGAGCGAGGCGGTTACCATCCACCATGACCAGGCTGGTCATCAGTTCGAGACCAATGTGGACGGTCATCGTGCCTATCTGACCTACATGGACCTGGGCAAGCAGACCCTGGACATCTATCGTACCTTCGTGCCCAACGCCCTGCGCGGCAGGGGGATTGCAGCGAAGTTGACCGAAGAGGCGCTGAAGTACGCTGAAGAAATGGGCTACACGGTGATCCCGTCCTGCTCCTACGTGGAGCGCTACATGGAGCGTCACCAGCGGCACGCGGCGAAGCTCTGAGAAAACGGATTCCCAATAAAAAACGCCGGGCTGAGAAGCCCGGCGTTTTTTATTTCTGGTGGAGCAAGGATCGCAGGCTTCGCCAGCTCCTACATACCCCAAATATGCGTAGGAGCGTGTAGGAGCTGTCGAGTGCAACGAGGCTGCGATCTTTTAGCCACGCTGCCGCTTAGGCAATACATCCTTGAGCTTGGCATGCATGCTGCGCAGGGTGTTCTCGGTCGCGCTCCAGTCGATGCAGGCATCGGTGATGGAGACGCCGTATTGCAAGTCGGCGAGGTCTTTCGGAATGGCCTGGCAGCCCCAGTTCAGGTGGCTTTCGACCATCAGGCCGATAATCGACTGGTTGCCTTCCAGGATCTGGTTGGCCACGTTTTCCATGACCAGCGGTTGCAAGGCAGGGTCCTTGTTGGAGTTGGCGTGGCTGCAATCGACCATGATGTTCGGTTTGATCTTGGCTTTGTTCAGTGCCTGCTCGCACAGGGCAACGCTGACCGAATCGTAGTTCGGCTTGCCGTTGCCACCGCGCAGCACCACGTGACCGTAGGCGTTGCCCTTGGTGGTGACGATCGACACGCCACCTTCCTGGTTGATGCCCAGGAAACGGTGCGGGCTGGAAACCGATTGCAAGGCGTTGATCGCCACGGTGAGGCCACCGTCGGTGCCATTCTTGAAGCCTACCGCCGACGACAGGCCGGAGGCCATTTCGCGGTGGGTCTGGGATTCGGTGGTACGCGCGCCGATGGCCGACCAACTGATCAAGTCCTGCAGGTACTGCGGCGAGATCGGGTCGAGGGCTTCGGTGGCGGTGGGCAGGCCCATTTCCGCCAGGTCCAGCAGCAACTGGCGACCGATGTGCAGGCCGTCCTGGATCTTGAACGAGTCATCCAGGTACGGGTCGTTGATCAGGCCTTTCCAGCCGACGGTGGTCCGAGGTTTCTCGAAATACACGCGCATGACCAGGTACAAGGTGTCCGATACTTCCGCGGCCAGCACTTTCAGGCGCTCGGCGTATTCGTGGGCGGCCTTGATGTCGTGGATCGAGCAGGGGCCGATGACCACGAACAGGCGATGGTCGGTGCCGTCCAGGATGTTGCGAATGACTTCCCGGCCCTTGGTCACGGTGCGCAGGGCAGCGTCGCTCAAGGGAATATCGCGCTTGAGCTGGTCAGGCGTGATGAGGGTCTCGTTGGAGGCGACGTTAAGGTCGTTGATCGGTAAATCAGCCATCGTGTTACTCGTCAGGTCACGGGTGCCGGCCGCCAGCGATCCCCGCGCGGCGGTGCACAGCGGATTTTAAGCGCGTCGGGGAGCCGAACCTTATCGCGTTACGAGGTGGCTCGACAATGGGCTGGGACGGGTTTAATGCCCTACAGGCTGGGGAAAAGGCCCTGGAGGTGGCTCTGCAACAGTTTCGTCAGCAGATGTAATGAGGATTGCATGCCGTGCCGCTCGCGCTGATAGTGTGCAGGAACTTTTACCAGGAGAGTTGCAACGATGCAGGCAGGCGCTAAACCACGGATCGGGATGATCGGCACCGGGGCGATTGGCGGGTTCTACGGGGTGATGCTGGCGCGTGCCGGTTTTGACGTGCACTTCCTGTTGCGCAGCGAATTTGCCGCCGTGGCCGAAGCCGGTTTGCGGATCGACAGCGCGGTCCACGGTGCGCTGGCCCTCCACCCGGTCCAGGCCTATCCCTCGGCAGCCGACATGCCGCCCTGCGACTGGCTGCTGGTCGGCGCCAAGACCACCAGCAATGCCGACCTGGCCCCGGCCATTGCCCAGGCGGCCGCTGATGGGGCCAAAGTCCTGCTGCTGCAGAACGGCCTCGATGTCGAGGACGACCTTCGACCGTTGCTGCCCGACTCGTTGCACCTGCTGGGTGGCCTGTGCCTGATCTGCGTGCATCGCGTCGGCCCTGGCGTCGTCGCCCATCAGGCACTTGGCGCGGTCAACGTCGGTTATCACAGCGGTCCTTGCGCCGATCAGGCGCAACGCATGGCGATCGTCGAAGAAGCGACGACGATGTTCCGCAGCGCCGGTATCGACGCCCAGGCCATGCCCGGCCTGCAACAGGCCCGCTGGCAGAAGCTGGTGTGGAATGTGCCGTACAACGGCCTTTCGGTTCTGCTGGGCGCCAGTACTACGCCGTTGATGGCCAACGACCATAGCCGCGAATTGATCCAGGCGCTGATGGGGGAGGTGGTTCGCGGTGCCCAAGCCTGCGGGCATCAGATCGCGCCGGGTTATGCCGAGTACCTGTTCGCGATGACCGAGAAGATGCCCGACTACTGGCCGAGCATGTACCACGATTATTCCCACAAGCGTGCGCTGGAACTGGACGCGATCTATGGCCGGCCATTGGTGGCGGCGAAAGCGGCAGGGTGTGAGCTGCCGAAAATCGAAGCCTTGTATCAGGCGTTGGCGTTCATGGATCGAAACAACCGCTGAGCGGGCGAAAGGGGGGAGCGGCATGGCAAACAACATCGACGACAAATTGGTGCTGGCGATTTCGTCGCGGGCGCTGTTCGACCTGAGGGAAAGCCACAAGGTGTACCTGTCGAGTGGCGTCGAGGCCTATCGGCAATATCAGATCGAGCATGAAGACGAAGTCCTGGCGCCCGGTGACGCGTTCGCCCTCGTGCAGAAACTGCTGGACCTCAACGAGCACCTGGGGCGTGCCCGGGTCGAGGTGATCCTGGTCTCACGCAACAGTGCCGACACCGGCCTTCGGGTGTTCAACTCCATTCATCACTATGGGCTGGCCATTTCACGCGCGGCCTTCGTTGGCGGCCGTAGCCCTTACCCGTACCTCAAGGCTTTCGGCTGCGATCTGTTTCTGTCCACTCACGCTGAAGACGTGCGCAGCGCCCTGGACGCTGGCTTTGCCGCGGCGACCATCCTGTCGGGTGGTGCCAGTCGCGCCGCTAGCGGGGAATTGCGCATCGCCTTCGACGGCGATGCCGTGCTGTTTTCCGATGAGTCGGAGCGTGTCTATCAGACCGGTGGTCTGGAGGCATTCCAGGCCAGCGAGCGACAGGCCGCCCGCGAGCCGCTGCGGGGCGGGCCGTTCAAGGGCTTCCTGGCGGCGCTCAATGCGCTGCAACGTGAGTTTCCCGAGGACGCCTGCCCCATCCGCACGGCGCTGGTGACGGCCCGTTCGGCACCGGCCCACGAGCGGGTCATCCGGACGTTGCGTGAATGGGACATCCGTCTGGATGAGTCGTTGTTTCTCGGCGGCCTGACCAAATCGGCCTTTCTGGAGGCCTTCGCCGCCGATGTGTTTTTCGATGACCAGACGGGCCATTGCGAACTGGCTCGGGAGGTGGTCGCCACCGGTCACGTGCCCCATGGCATCAGTAACGAAATAAAGCCCTGACGACCTCGGGGCCGGGACGTCAGGCCGCACGTCGCAGTCTCCAAGGCGCTGCTAAGCTGAATCAATCTCCGCCATTCTGGCACTCGAGGAGGTCACATGATTCGTTCGATGCTGTACGCCACAGACTTGGGTCTCTACGCCCCTTATGTGATGCAGCATGCCTTGGCGTTGGCACGGACGTTTGAAGCCGAGTTGTATGTGGTGCATGCGGTAGAACCGATGGGGCTGTTCGCCGAATCGGTGTTGCAAAGCTATCTCGACGAGCAAGCGCTGAACGAATTCCATCGCCAAGGTCTGAGTACGGTGATGGCCAATATCGAACAGCGGGTGCTCGACAATTTCCGCGAGGAATTGGGGGACGGGCAACAGGACTTGAAACTGATCAAATCGGTCAGGGTGTACCAGGGCGATCCTTCCCAGGTCATCCTGGAGCAGGCTGCGAAACTCTCCGTGGATTTGTTGATCGTGGGCAGTCATTGCCAAGGAGCGAGCGGTGAAACCCCCTTGGGCAGGACCGCTGCGCGGGTATTGCAGTTATCCCGGGTGCCAGTCTACCTGGTCCCGCTGGTGCAGCGCCGACGCCAGGGCGAGGCCTGAGGCTAAATGATGGCGTTCTATAAAAAGTTCTAGATTTATTGTCGTGACCTTCCATATAGTTATATACCGTCGCTGATGCCCGTGGCGTCCAACTGCTTTGAGGGATACATATGAAGCTTCAACAACTGCGCTACATCTGGGAAGTGGCGCACCACGACCTCAACGTTTCCGCTACTGCCCAAAGCCTCTACACGTCGCAACCCGGCATCAGCAAGCAGATCCGCCTGTTGGAAGATGAACTGGGCGTCGAAGTCTTCGCCCGCAGCGGCAAGCACTTGACCCGCGTGACCCCGGCGGGTGAGCGCATCATCACCACGGCCGGCGAGATCCTGCGCAAGGTCGAGAGCATCAAGCAGATCGCCCAGGAATTCTCCAACGAGAAAAAAGGCACCCTCTCGATCGCCACCACTCACACCCAGGCTCGTTATGCGCTGCCGCCGGTGATCAGCAATTTCATCAAGCAATACCCGGACGTGGCGCTGCACATGCACCAGGGGTCGCCGATGCAGATCGCCGAGATGGCGGCCGATGGCACGGTGGATTTCGCCATTGCCACCGAGGCCCTGGAGTTGTTCGGTGACTTGGTGATGATGCCGTGCTATCGCTGGAACCGCTGCGTGGTCGTGCCCCAGGGCCATCCGTTGACCAAGCTGCCCAAGCTCACCCTCGAAGCCCTGGCCGAATACCCGATCGTGACCTATGTATTCGGTTTCACCGGTCGTTCCAAACTCGACGAAGCCTTCAGCCACCGTGGCCTGACGCCGAAAGTGGTGTTCACCGCCGCCGACGCCGACGTGATCAAGACTTACGTTCGCCTGGGCCTGGGCGTGGGCATCGTCGCGAAGATGGCCGTCGATACCAAGCTCGACAGTGACCTGGTGGTGTTGGATGCCAGCGAATTGTTCGAATCCAGCGTGACCAAGATCGGTTTCCGTCGTGGCACGTTCCTGCGCGGTTTCATGTGTGATTTCATCGAGAAATTCGCGCCGCACCTGACCCGTGAAGTCATGGCCAAAGCCATCCAGTGCCACAACAAGCAGGAACTCGAAGAGTTGTTCGACGGTGTCGAGCTGCCGGTGCACTAAGGCCCTTCTAGATCGCCTCGGTGACAGCGAACTGTTGCCGGGCGCCCCCTACGACGATTTCCACCTCATCCCCTTCGAACTTGCCCAAAAGGCCGCGGCCCAGCGGTGAGCGAGGGGTGATGACGGTGATCGGCTGGCCCACCAGCGAAACCTTCAAACCCGCCGCATCCGGCCCCAAAAAGAGCCATTGCTGGCGGCCGTCCTCATCTTCCAGGCCGATCAACGTGCCGACCTGAATGCCTCGCTCCTCGTCATAGGGCCTTAAGGCCAGGTTCTGGCAGAGGGCGAGGGCCTGGCGGATTTCTTCCACGCGCCTGGCTTGTCCGGCGGCGAGATAGGACGCCTCCAGGCCCAGGGTGTCGTATTTGTTCTCGGCGATGTTTTCTTCGTGGGTCGCGGTTTCGTAGGCGGTCTGCGCGGCGCGTTCGGCGATGTCGAGATCAATCTTGAGCTTGTCGAGAATCAACTGGTGGACGGTCTGTTTGTTCATATCATTCGCAGAATTGCAGGACGTTGGCGCGGCTTTTTTCACTGGGCGCATTCTGGTCCTGCTGCAACCAGAACTGGCACTTGGGGTTGGACAGGTTGCGCGGATTGCTCCTGGCCTGATCGAGCGCCTGGCGCTGCTCGTTCCTTTGCAGGTTCTGCTGGTACTGCTCGAACATGGGGGCGGGCGGTTCCGGGGCCGGTTGCACCGCCGGCGGTTGCGCCAATTGATGGACGGCGGCGGCCACGGGCGCCAGTTGTTCGTCGAACAGGAACTTTGACAGCAGCCAGCCGGTCAGGACGATGGCGAGAAACCCCAACCATAGGCCCAGGGCAATACTGGCCGCCAATTTCAAAGCGCTGAGACGTGGGGCTGGGGAGTGATCGGGCATGGCTGCTTCCTGGCAGGGGCATGGGCAGGCGGTGATTGTCGCATGAAGATTAATCGCCGTCGGCTCTTCTGCGCGATCGGTTTATTCGGGACAATCAGGCCTTTGTCACAGGGAGTCGAGAATGGCTGTGCGCTGGGATATTTTTTGCACCGTCGTCGATAACTATGGCGACATCGGTGTCACTTGGCGCCTGGCTCGGCAACTGGTGGCCGAGCACCAATGCGCGGTGCGGCTCTGGGTTGACGATCTACGCGCCTTCGAACGGCTGTGTCCGGAAATCGATATCACCCTGTCCGAGCAATGGCAGCAGGGCGTACAGGTGCGCCACTGGCCTGCGGTCTGGCCGGCTACCGAGGCCGCCGAGGTGGTGATCGCCGCGTTTGCCTGCCAGTTGCCGAGTGCCTACATGGAGGCGATGGCCGAGCGCCCGACCGCGCCCTTGTGGATGAACCTCGATTATCTGAGCGCCGAGGACTGGGTGATCGGTTGCCACGGCTTGCCGTCGGTCAAGTACAAACACGTGCAGAAATACTTCTTTTTTCCGGGCTTTCGGGAGGGAACAGGTGGTTTGCTGCGTGAGGCCGGTTTGCTGGAGCGTCGTCGGCAATTCCAACAGGATGCCGAGGCACAACGTATTTTCCTCCAGGGATTGGGCATCGAGCGGGCGCCGGAGACGTGCCTGATCTCGCTGTTTGCCTATGAAAACGCAGGTTTGGCGAGCTGGTTTGACGCAATGGCAACCGATGCCCAGGCGTTCCATGTGCTGGTTCCCGAAGGTCGGGTGTTGGGCGATGTCGAGCGTTGGCTCGCTGTCGAAGGCCTGAAAGCCGGTGCGCTGCATCGACGCGGCGCGCTGACGGTGCAGGTGCTGCCGTTCGTCCGCCAGGATCAGTACGACCACTTGCTGTGGTGCTGTGATTTCAATGCCGTGCGCGGCGAGGACTCCTTCGTGCGCGCCCAATGGGCCGGCCGTCCGCTGCTCTGGCATATCTACCAGCAGGAAGAGGACGTCCACCTGGAAAAACTCGAGGCGTTTCTCACCCTCTACAATCAGGGGCTTTCGCCAGCCGCGCAAAAAGCGACCGGTGGTCTGTGGCGGGCCTGGAATGCCGGCCAGGACATGGCCGAACATTGGAAAGCCAGCCGCGAACAGCAGCCGGAACTGCTCGAACACGCCCAGGCGTGGTGTCTGGAACAGGCCTCGCGACCCGATCTTGCCGCAGCGCTGGTGCAGTTTTATGTAAATTGGATATGATACGCGGCCTAGATTTTTGTAAATCCCATCCAAATTCGGATATTCGCAATGAAAACTGGTAAAGAACTGAAACCCGGGACCGTGATCCGTCTCGAAAACGATCCTTGGCTGGTTCAGAAAGCTGAGTTCACCAAGTCGGGTCGTAACAGCGCGATCATGAAGACCAAGCTGAAGAACCTGCTGACCGGTTACAAGACCGAGATCGTCTACAGCGCCGACGACAAACTGGACGATGTGATCCTCGACCGCAAAGAAGCGACCCTGTCCTTCATCAGCGGCGACACCTACACGTTCATGGACACCACTGACTACACCATGTACGAGCTGAACGCCGAAGACATCGAAAGCGTTCTGCCGTTCATCGAAGAAGGCATGACCGACGTCTGCGAAGCCGTGTTCTTCGAAGAGCGCCTGGTTTCCGTAGAGCTGCCGACCACCATCGTGCGTCAGGTTGACTACACCGAAGGCTCCGCTCGCGGTGACACGTCCGGCAAGGTGATGAAGCCTGCCAAACTGAAGAACGGCACCGAGCTATCGGTTGCTGACTTCATCGAAATCGGCGACATGATCGAGATCGATACCCGCGAAGGCGGTTCCTACAAAGGCCGCGCTAAATAAGCGAAGCCTTCTGTATAAAAAAGCCCGACCATTGAGTCGGGCTTTTTTATATTTCTATTTCGACCCGGCCCCTGTGGCGAGGGAGCTTGCTCCCGCTGGGCTGCGTAGCAGCCCCACCCCAGGCAACTCGGTCATCCAGTCATACCGCATTGACCCGATGACGACTGCTACGCAGCCGAGCGGGAGCAAGCTCCCTCGCCACAAAAGCTTCGGCGTGCAGCCACTTCAGCTTCGGCGTGCAATTACTTCAAGTGTTGCTTGAGCTCTTG
>NZ_JABWRA010000083.1:0-17611 GCF_014268705.1 Pseudomonas sp. SWRI179
GTCGCGAAGCGGCCCTGTTTTTGGGGCTGCTACGCCCGAGGCGTCGGACCGGCCCAGCGGGAGCAAGCTCCCTCGCCACAGGGTTACTGCCTGGCTTTATTTCGCTTAACTGATCGGCATTGGTCCTACTGCCGCCTGGACTCAACATACGCCCTGAATCGACTTATGGCCTGGGTGACGTCTGAGGCGGTGGCATTGCTGAATGAAAGCCTGACTTGGTTAGCCGCCTCATTCGTCAGCGAAAATAAAGTGGTCGGGAAGACGATCACTTTGAACTGCTTGGCGCATTCGCGCATTTCAGCTTCGCCAAAGACGAAAGGCAGCTGCACGTTGATAAAGAAGCCGCCTGTCGGGTGATTCCAACTGACCGATCTTTGAACGCCGGCCTTGAGCGGAAATTCACGTTCAAGGCATTCAAGCATGTGGTTCCTTTTGTTCGTATAGGACAACACCCTGGGCCGGTTCAGCCCCTTCAGCGAGTAGTCGTTCTCGATCAGCACGCCGGCGACGACCGCTTGGCACAGGGCTGGAGTGTTAACGGTGATCAGGCTTTTGGCCTTGCACAACCTTGTGTTGAACGACATGACGCCTGGGCCCTGCGGAGCGACCACATAACCCATGCGCAAGCCCGGAAAAATCGATTTGGCAAAAGAACCGAGCAAGAACACCCGACTGCTGTCGATGGACTTCATGGATGCAATGGCAGCGCCTTCGTACCTGAAGTAGCGGTAGGCCGTGTCTTCAAGGATGAAAAAGTCCTTTTCCCTGGCCAAGGCAAGCATGGCTGTCCTGGCGTGATAGGAAAGGCTGTCGGCGGTCGGATTGCTGAAGTCTGGAACGGCATAAAGTGCTTTGATTTTTTCTCCTCTGGATTCAAGTGCTTCAACGATCTTGCGCAGGGCGATCGGGTCGAGAAAAGCCGCCATGGGGACTGGGACGATCTTTATGCCCAGCAGTTTTGCGATGCCGGTGATCCCGGAAAACACCGGGTCAGGCACCAACAACACCCCACCGCCTTCAAAGATGGACAGGAGCGTCAAGGTGCAGGCTTCCTGAAAACCCAGGCACACCACGATGCTTTCAGGATTGGAGACGGTTATCCCTTCATCCACCTGCAAATAGGTGACGATCGTTTCATTGATGATCCCAGAGGTTTTTCCATATTGGCAAAGCAGCGTCGCCAGCGATTGCTCGGTGCCGGCGACATGATGTTTGTAGTGGGCCAGGCCCTTGTCGATGAGCGCCGGGTCGCACTGCTGATCATCGGGTCGACCGGAAGCCAGTGAAATGGCCTGGGGGGGTTCTTGAGCGATGGAATTTAGAAGGTGGATAACGTTCAGGATGGGGTCGTCGAATATCGTGTTTTCGAATGCGCCGGTCACTTTCTTTGCTCCATAAAAAAGCAACGAGCCATTGAAGGCTCGTTGCTCGTGATGACACCGCTACGCAGGATCTTTCTGATCGACCTTGCTTTCCATGGTTTCGAATGCCTGGAGCAGATCCTCCTTGAGATCGTCGAGATCCTCCAGGCCAAAGCACAATCGAACCAGGCCCTTCTCAATGCCCATGTCGGCTTTTTCCTGATCCGTCATCGAGGCATGGCTGCCACTGAAGGGCTGGGCGACCATTGACGTGACGCAGGCCATTCCAGTGCCCGTGCCAAACCATTTGAGCGCGCTGGTGAACGTTTTGTAAAAGGGCACCAGGTCCGGCCGAATATCAACAAACACAATGCCGCCATAACCGGTCAATTGCTTGCCATCGATGCGTGGGTAATAGACATGCTCGATAAAAGGCAACTCACGCAGATAATTGAGCATGCTTGCGGTCGTCTGGCTGTGTTTTTCCATGCGCAGGTTGAACGTCTGCATGCTCCTGCGCAGCAACCAGGCGCTATTGGGGGTCAGTATCGTGCCTGAATAAAAGCGGCCCTCAAGGAGGCGGTTATAGATCGTCTCATTGTTGACCAGCACCAGGCCGCCCATGACATCACTGTGTCCGGAGAAGTATTTGGTTGCGCTGTACAGGGAAATGTCGGCGCCAAAGATCAACGGCTTCTGGAATATCGGCGTGGCCCAGGTATTGTCAACGACCACCAGGGCCTGCGGGTTGTTTTGCTTGACGGCCCTGCTGACGGCATGGATATCAATGTCTTTCAGGAACGGGTTGGTCGGTGTTTCGAATATCACCATGTCGACGTTCGCCGGCAAGGCCTTCAAACCCTCGGCCGTGGTGAGATCCAGAATCGTCAGGTGCGCGCCGATACGTGCCGCATAGCGCTGGAACAATTTATAAGAGCAGCCATAAATGTATTTGTTGATGACCAGTGAAGCCCCCGGTTTCAACAGTTCCAACACCATATAGATCGCGCTCATCCCGGTGCTGTAGGCCAAGGCATATTCGCTGCCCTCCAGGGACGCGACGACCTGTTCCAATTCAGTCACATTGGGGTTGGCTTTCCTTGAGTAGAAGAAGGCCGAGTCCGCGTTGAACGCGCTGCACTGATAAATAGGTGTTACCGAAGGGTGAGCGTCCCGGTCATCCACCTTGATATGAAGTATTTCAGTCGACACTTTCATGCTTGGCTGACCAGTTTGATGACCTGTTCATACATGTTCTGCTTGCCCTCGTAACCAACGGTCGGGGTGATGTCATTTTGCGAGATGCCGATCTCTTCAATCGACTCAGTCGGGAAGTGAGCCCGGTCGAAGACTTCATGAAGGTTCGAGTTCACGCCGTTGGGGAGCCAGACCTCAGGGCCTGTTTCATCGATGCGTGCCTTGGCAATGATGAATCGATAGCTTTCATGGGCCCGCAAAGTCAGCGATTTCCACTCGCTGTTATGCCCGTCCGTATAGTTGCGTCGCAGGTAGACAGTCTGTTCGAAGCCCTCGGTATTCAGCACTTGGGCGTGCAGCGACACAATGTCTCCGTGCCATTCGAACTTGCGCTTCTCATAAGCGCTCAGCGCGTCCTCGCACAGCTCGACAGGGGCGTAGGCCTGGTGCTCGCCGAGTAATTTGAAGTGCGCATCATGCCCGCATTGGGAGCAGCACCCCTTGCTGTCCAGTCCGATGATGTCCGCGTTCAAGCCATACCGGGTGACGAGCAGGGCGTTGCAGTGGTTGCAACTGGTATTGGTCCCTTCGACATCATTCACGTTCCCCAGGTAGACGTGCTCGACGCCCATGCTCCGAGCGACGTCCCGAGCCTTCAGCAGCCTGTCCACCGGTGTACGGATGCTGTTGCTCATTTTGTAGTCGGGGTGAAACCGGACGAAGTGCAGCGGTACGTTCGGACCCAGTTCATCCAATACCCACTGGCTGATTTTCCGGGCCGTTTCCTCGTCGTCGCTGATGTCGGTCACCATCAAGGTGCTGACTTCGACATATTTGCCAGCGTCATAGACTTTCTTGATACCGGCCAGGACGGGCTCTACCCAGCCCGTGGTGACCTTGCGGTAGTACTCCGGAGAGATGGATTTCAGCGAAATCGAGAAAATATCGATGACTGGCAGTAATTCATCGATGGCTTCTTCACTGATGAAAAACGCCGATTTATAGAGGTTGATCAGGCCCGCTTCCTTGGCCAGCTTTGCCGTGTCGAGGATGAATTCATGCCAGACAACCGGATCGTTATAGGTCCAGGAAATGACGCGTATGCCGTGTTTGAGCGCGGTCTCCACCACCTGCTCGGGGGTGTAGTAGTAAACGTCCTTGTCGGTGACGTACTTGGCCTGCGACGTCTTCCAGTTGTGACAGTAACCACAGTTGAGCATGCAGCCGATATTGCCCAGGGACAGGATCCGCTCACCGGGGGCAAAGTGGAAAACGGCTTCGGTTTCGATTGTTTCTTCGGTGCTGTGGACGCCCTTGCCATAGTTCAATGTAACGAGCCTGCCCCCACGGTTTCCGCGCACCTTGCAGAACCCTACCTTGCCTTCCTGAATGACACAGTTGCGTGGGGAAAGATGACACTTCACGGCTCCCCCGGGGAGTATTTCTTCGAGTTTTGCCGGGCTGCTTTCCAAGGTCCAGTTTTTATTTTTTGTAGTGTCCATCTTTCACTCCTCATCACGGAAGTTGCCATCAATAGCATCGGTTTAAAAAGTCGAGGCGAAGCCATCCTGCCGCCCTAGAGGGCAGTCATGTTTCTTATTAGTAAGCGGATGAAGCGCTCATCAATCCATAGTTCTTAAGTGCAAAGCGCTTGGCATTCATGTTCATGAACGGTTGAATAAGCGGGCCAATTACCAGCAGGAATGCAATCGTACCTATACCGAACGGCCCGCCTAAAAGCCAACCGCTGGAAAAGATGCCGATTTCAATGATCATTTTGGCTTTGGTGAATGACCAGTTCCATTTGGATACCATGGTCAATACCACAAGATCCATGATCCTGATGCCAATACCGCTCATGATGATCAATGCGGATGAATAGGCACATAACATCAGCCCCGAGGCCAATAACGCGTACTCATTCATTCTGACGATCAAATACTCTCCGAGCCCCAGCCACGACCAGAGATCAATCAGCAGTCCGGTCAGCGTCGTGGTAATGAAGGGGCTTATCGGCGGGTATTTTTTGTTCCAGAGCATCCACCAGGTCAGGAAGAACAGCGACACGATAGCCGAACAAACACCCATGCCGAGCATAAGCATTTTATCGATCGAGATGATCAAGACGTCTAGAGGATCGGTACCCAGTTGACTGATGATGAAGCACTTGGCACCCAGCGAAAAGAAGCTGACGCCCATCAGGTACATCAGTATCTGGTCTTTCTTGAAGTGGCGGAGATTTAGGACTTGCGTGCCAATATGCTGAATCAACGGGTGAGGCTTTTTTCCACACTTTTTCTTTTCATCTTCCATGCGAACACCATCCCTGGAGAGAATATTTTATTATGAGTGCGTCACGCTAAAGAGCAGGGCTATTGATTACCCGGATTCTTTTTCAGGTTTTTCAGGCTGGAAATAGACTAGCGCCATGCTTTATTTTGGTGCATGCTTTTTTTAATGAAAAACGCAGGCTTTTCATTAAAATTTATACTTTTAACCGGGGAAAACGCACATGGATCGTATAGACGTCAAAATCCTGGGTAAGGTACAGGACTGTGGTCGCATCTCCATCACAGAGCTTTCCAAGCACGCGGGTCTTTCTATTCCTGCCACCAATGACAGGTTGCGCAAACTTGAAGACTCCGGGGTCATCAAGGGCTATTGCGCTCAGTTGGATCCTACCAAACTGGGCTACGGCATATCGGCCGTCGTCGGCATTACCACCCTCAAGCCGGCAAAAGCCAAATTGATCGCGACGCTCACCGACATACCCGAGGTCGTCGAGTGCCTGCACATCACGGGGAATGACTCCTATCTGATTCGGATCTACGCCAGGTCCATGGCTGAGATCGAGGACATCATCGCGAAAATCAACGCGTACGGAGAGACGCGGACCAGCATCGTGCTGTCCATTCCAATCGAGAGAAGAAAGCTCGCGCCATGAGTCTGAATATCAACCCTCAAGGCTGTGCACCAGGTTTTCAATCGCTTCCAGGGCCGCCTCATCCGCAGGCTCCGGTGCAGGACTCGCGCTGCGCATCTGGTACGCGAGACGGTACTCGCTGGGCGTGCAACTGGCGTATTGCTTGAAGGCGCGGGCAAAGTAGGACGGGTCCTTGAAGCCGGCCTCATAGCCGATGCTGGTGATGGGCATCTGGCTGTTGTCGAGCAGTTCCTTGGCGAAGCTCATGCGTTTGTTCAGTACGTAGTCGGTGAAGCCGAGCCCATTGGCTTCCTTGAACACCCGGCTGAAGCGAAACGTCGTCATGCCACAGCGCTTGGCCAGGTCGCGCTGATCGATGCTCTCACGAAAGTGCTGGTCGATGTACAGCATGATGTGGCTGAGGGCCTGGTGCTTCTGGTGCCCTGAAGTCAGGCGAATGCTGTCCGGCAGGGTCGGGGAGTGGTCGATCTGCGAGGTTCTTCCCCGGCCACCGGTATTGCGGCGCAGCTCACACAGCTGGGCCACGGCGGTGAGGTAGCGCTTTCGCTCGGCGACGGACAAGGGCAGCACCATGTATTCCCAGACGCTGGAGCGCATCGCCCACACCGCCAGTTCCTCGGAGTGCTGCACGGTGAACATGGTGATGGGGGTGCCGGGCACGGTCCGCTTGATCTCAAGCAAGCGTCGCAGGCCCGGCGTGTCCGGGCGGTCGAAATGGATGCAGATCATGTCCACCTGTTCCGCGCTGGGCAGCATGGCGTTTTTTGCCAGCGTGCAGTCGCAGGTGTCCCGGAACTGGGAGACGAGCTCCTGAGTGGACCGATCATGGGTCAGATCGAACCATAACAGCTTTGGCTTTCCAGTCGGATTGGGTGCCATAGGACGACTACTCACAGGTTCTTTCTGCCCTTTAGCTAGCAGTATTGTCACTGTGCTATCACTTCGCCGAATTATTTTTTATAAAAATCCTATTTCTTCCCGTCATCCCCTCGCGGGACGCCTGCCCGGGGCTGTCGCAGGGGCGAATTCCCCGCGCCGGCCTCTTTCCCACCCCGCGCAAAAAAATCCTAGCGATATGCAAAATCCTCCTAACGGCAATGACCACCCGCTGACTAGGGTTGCATCAGGCAGTTCGCAATGTACTGCCTCTTGAGAAAACAACCCCAATGAGGTGTGCGAAATGACTCTTCAAACAATCAAGGCTTCGGTAGTGAAGTTCGCCAAAGATGAAGATGGCCTGACCATTGTGGAATACGCCGTGGCCGGTGGGTTGATCACCGTATTGGTGGCCGCCGCGTTTGTGCTTCTGGGCGGTGCGGTGAATACCAAGATCCGTGCACTGTGCCAGGCGGTCAACGGCAACGTTGCCTGCGCGTAAGCCAGTCATTGCCTGGGGACACGGTAACGCTCAAGGAATAACGCTTGCGACTCTTTTGCAGTGAGTACAACGCTTCAATCAAATGGACTTCACGCTGTCCCCTCCCATCAACTTCGTAGCCGTGACTTCTTATCAGCGTGAGGTATACGAAATGACTCTCCAGACAATCAGAACTTCGATCCGCAAGTTCGCCAAAGATGAAGACGGCCTGACCATCGTTGAATACGCGGTGGCGGGTGGCTTGATCACGGTGTTGGTCGCCGCGGCATTCGTCCTCCTGGGCGGCGTCGTGGATACCAAGATCCGGGCGCTGTGCCAAGCCGCCAATGGCAACGTCGCCTGCTAACGATAACCACCCCCTAGGGAGACGCATCATGTCCATGGAACTGCTGGTGTCGACGGTATTGCTGCTGGGATTGCTGGGTGTGGCGGTGGTGAGCGACCTGCGTCGCCATCGCATCCCCAACACGCTGGTTCTGGTGGGTATTGCCCTGGGCTTGGCTGGCCAGGTCTATACCGGCGGGATCGGTGGCCTGGGCGACAGCCTGCTGGGCATGCTGATCTGTTTCGGGTTGTTCCTGCCCATGTACGCAGTGGGTGGCATGGCCGCCGGCGACGTCAAGCTGATGACCATGGTCGGCAGCTTCCTGCCTTTTCATTACGCACTGTGGGCGGCGCTGTTCAGCCTGATCGCCGGCGGTGTATGCGGTTTCCTGATCGTCCTGGCCCGCGGCCAACTGCTCCAGACCCTGGGACGCTACTGGTTGATGGTGCGAGCCCAGTCCTACCTGGCTCCGACGTCGGATGAAGTGGCCGGCAAACCCTTTCCTTATTCGATTGCGATCCTGATCGGTACTTTGAACAGCGTCTACTGGCAACTGGTTGCCGGCGGCTGGGGAGTCTAGTCATGCACGTCATCAACGATAGCGATGCCTACCCCAGCGAACGGGAAGCGGTGCAACGCCTGGCACCCCAGCCATGCACCATTCGCGACACCGGCCTGAGCGACAGTTTCCTCGGTGAGCTGGTGTGCAAGCACCTGCACGACGCTGGTGTGCTGGACATGTCGCGGCTGGTGGAGCGCCTGGCCCTGACCGGCGCGGTGCTGGAAGAAGTCCTGGCGTTCCTGCGCAAGGACGGTCGCGTCGAAGTGCTGGGTCAGTTG
Source organism: Pseudomonas sp. SWRI179 (assembly GCF_014268705.1). Taxonomy (NCBI): domain Bacteria; kingdom Pseudomonadati; phylum Pseudomonadota; class Gammaproteobacteria; order Pseudomonadales; family Pseudomonadaceae; genus Pseudomonas; species Pseudomonas sp. SWRI179. The sequence continues at coordinate 8,046 of NZ_JABWRA010000083.1, forward strand.
GGCCAGACCGGCGGGCAGACGTTGCGTTATGGCCTGACCGAGCGCGGCCGCAGCTCCGCCCGTGATGCCCTGGCCCGCAGTGGCTACATCGGCGCGGCGCCGTTTCCGGTGAGCACCTATCGCTCGCTGATCAAGATCCAGACCATTCACCACGGCCGCATCACCGCCAAGGACATGAACCAGGCCTTGGCGGGGATGGTACTGAGCCAGGGCATGCTCGACCAGTTGGGCGTCGCCCTGAATTCCGGGCGGGCGATCATGATCTACGGCCCGGCGGGCACCGGCAAAACCTACGTCAGCAGCCGGCTGATCCGGTTGTTCGCCGAAGCCATCTGGGTGCCCCACGCGATTGTCATCAACGAGTCGGTGATCGAAATCTACGACCCACAGGTGCACCAGCGCCTGGATGACAACAGCCAAACCAACAACCTGATGCTCAACGAAGGCATTGACCGCCGGCTGCTGTGCTGCAAACGCCCGATCGTCATCACCGGCGGCGAGTTGAGCATGGAGCAGTTGGACGTGCGCTACGACCCGTTCACCCGGCAATACCAGGCGGCGTTGCAGCTCAAGGCCAGCAACGGCCTGTTCATCATTGACGACATGGGTCGCCAGCGCATGGCCCCGGCCGAATTGCTCAATCGCTGGATCGTGCCCATGGAGGAGAAGCGCGACTTCATCAACCTGGGCGGCGGTCGGCATTGCGAGTTGCCGTTCGACCTGGTGCTGGTGTTTTCCACCAACCTCAATCCCCTCGAATTGGCCGACGAGGCCTTCCTGCGGCGCATTGGCTACAAGGTCCAGTTCGGCTACCTCAAGCCCGAGGAGTACGAACGCATCTGGCGCCAGGAATGCGAACGCCTGGGCATCCCCTATGACCCGTTGTTGGTGCGTTATGTCCTGCAGCGGTTGTATGGCGGCGAAGGCATGCCGCTGGTGCCTTGCCATCCCCGTGACCTGTTGAACATGGCGCTCGACCGCCAGCGTTATCTGGGCGGTTCCGGGCCCCTGTCGCCGCAAGAGCTGGATTGGGCCTGGCACAACTACTTCGTTCAGCTCGACTTCCTTTGATCTGGAGATACCGACATGAGCTCTCGTACGCTTCCGCTGATAGGCGTTTCCCTGGTAATGGGCCTTGGTGCCGCATGGATGGCTGACTCCTGGCTGAGCGCGCGACTCAACGCGACCCCCGATGATCACCTGCGAAGCGTGGTGGTCGCGACGGTGGAAATTCCCTTCGGGCAAATGGTCGAGGCCCAGCAGGTCACGACCGTGCGCATGCCCATGGACACGATCCCGGACGATGCCTTCGATGCCAGCGAACAGGCCGTGGGCAAGATCGCCACCTTCGACATCCTGCGCGGCGACATTGTGCGGGGCGCGCGCCTGAGCGAGCACCTGGGCGGCAGCACCCTGGCTTCGCTGATCGCACCGGACAAACGCGCCATTTCGGTACGTGTGGACGATGTGGTTGGCGTGGGGGGCTTCCTCTTGCCGGGCAACCGGGTCGATGTCTTGGCGACCAAGACCACCAGCGCCGGCAGCAACAGCGCCACGTCCCGGACCATCCTGGAAAACCTGCGGGTGCTGGCGGTGGACCAGACGGCGGGCACCGACAAGACCCAGCCAGTGGTGGTGCGGGCCGTGACCCTGGAAATGTCCGCCACCGAAGCCGAAGCGCTGGTCACCGCGCAGACCGAAGGCAAGCTGCAGCTGGCCTTGCGCAACCCGTTGAACCTGGAAAAAAAGGCCGTGGCCGTTGCGCCGCCAGCCCCTGCGCCGGTCATCGCCATGGCAGCCGCACCGGTGCCCAAACCAGTGGTGCAGCGCAGTGCCAAGCCGCAAGGCGGGGCTGTCACGCTGATCCGCGGGGTTGAAAGCAGCGTGATCAATGTCCGCTGAGTGACCCCTCCATGCCAGGCCTTTGCGGGCCGTGGCGATGCCGATCCTCAACGTTGTAGATGAGGGCTCGATGATGAATGCCAATATCCGGCGCCAGGGAGGGGCGGTGAGTGTACTGATGGTGATCGCGTTGGTGGCGATTTCCATGATGGCGGCCTTGGCCCTCGATGGCGGGCACATGCTGCTGAACAAGACGCGCCTGCAAAATGCGGTGGATGCCGCGGCCTTGGGCGGCGCCAAGACCCTGAGCCAGGTGAGTGGCGGCATCAACATGGCCAGCACCACCCGCGCGGCTGCCCTGGATACGCTGAACAGAAATGCCAGCGCCGTGGGCAACACCGAGCTGGCCACCGCGGTTGCCGGCAACCCGGGCGCGTTCGCCGTGGTGGAACTGGCCAGCAGCGTCTATGGCCCGTTCTCCTACCCTGGGCCTAGCGATGCCAAATACGTGCGGGTGTCGGTGGCCAGCTATCAATTGGACGGTTTTTTCTGGAGCTTCGTGCAAACCATGGGCAGCGCCGGGCTCGGCAACAAGCGCGTGGCGGCGATTGCCACGGCGGGTCCCAGCCCCACCTCGCCGTGTGACCTGGCGCCGTTGATGGTCTGTGGCGAGCCCACTGAGTACAACCCGGCCGCCGGCAACTTCTGGGGGTATCAATTTGGCGATCTGGAAGTCTTGAAGACGGCGGCGGGGAACACCTCGCCCATCGGCCCGGGCAACTTCCAATTGCTGGATTTCGGCTCCGGCGGCAGTGCGGTCCGCGAGGACCTGGCCGGCGGGGGCTCGGTCTGCCGCAGCGTTGGCGACAACGTCCAGACGGCGCCGGGCAATAAAGCCGGCCCGACTTCCCAAGGCTTGAACACCCGTTTCGGTGTCTATAACGGCCCGGTCAGTTCTTCGGATTATCCACCGGACCTGGTCACGTCTTCAGGCAGCCCGGCGATCACCTACAACGATTCGGTCCCCCGGCCGGAATACAAAGGCCAGGCGATCACCTCGAGCAACGGCGATCTCTCGGCGGGCGGCGAGGCGATACAGGACTACAACGACTGGCGGGCCCAGGTCGCCGCCTGTGTGGCCGGGGGCGCCAGCGGCTGTGAAAGCAACGGGGTCTTCGAGCGCCGGATGTTGAAGATCGTGATTGGCGATTGCGCCGGGAAACTGAGCGGCTCGACGTCGATTCCGGTCCTGGGGTTTGGCTGCTATTTCGTCCTGCAACCGGTGAACGGTGGTGGTTCGGAGTCGATCATCTTCGGCCAGTTCGTCCAGGAGTGCGAGGGCGACAACGTGCCCGGCCCGACGCCATCTTCCGACTCCGGCCCACAGATCATCCAGCTCTACAAAACCTATCTCAACGGCAGCGGCACGCCGAGCACCGACTCGTAGGAGGCGTCATGGGACTTTCTCATTTCAAACCCGCAAGAGCCCAACAAGGCGTGGCGCTGGTGGAGTTCACCCTGGTGCTGCCGTTGCTGCTGTTGCTGCTGCTGGCCTTCGGCGAGTTCGGCCGGATGCTCTACCAGTACAACGTGCTGTTGCAGGCCAGCCGCGATGCCGATCGCTTCGTCGCCAGCCAGGCGTGGAACACCACCCTGGGCGGCATCACGCTGAACAACACGTTGCTGACCCAGACGAAAAACGTGGCGGTGTATGGCGTGCCCAGCGCTGCCGGCGACGCCGTGGTGTCCGGGTTGACCACGGCCGACGTGGAGGTCGTCACCGAGGGCATCGATCATGTGCGCGTCACCATCAAGCACACCTTCTCCCCGGTGATCGGCACGGTGATCCCTGGTTTTTTCGGTGCGTCCACCGTCTTGGGCATCGAACTGGTGGCGACCACCGTCATGAGGGCGCTGTGATGAATCGCAAACACATGGGCGGCACCTACATCGTGGAGTTCTCCTTCGTCGGCTTGCTGGTGTTCATCCTGCTGTTCGGCGTGGTGGAAATGGGCCGGCTGTACTTCACGGTCAACGCCCTGGATGAAGCCGCGCGACGTGGCGCGAGGCTGGCGGCGGTGTGCAATGTCAGCGACCCGGTGGTCCTGCGCCGGGCCATCTTCAACGCGGCGACGGACGCTGGCACCAGTCAGTTGATCAGCAACCTGGCGACCTCGAACCTGGCGCTGACCTACCTGGACGTCAACGGCGCCGTGGTGGCGAACCCCTCCAACACATCCGGCACCACCGGCTTTCGTGCCATCCGCTATGTGCGGCTGAGCGTGCAGAACTTCGTGTTCAACCTGTTCATTCCCGGCTTGGGCGTGCCCATTACCTTGCCGACGTTCCAGGCAACCTTGCCACGCGAAAGCCTTGGGCGTCATTCCGATTCCGCGGAGATCACACCATGCTGAACACCAGGGAAAATCCGCTTTCAACCACCACTGGCAGAGCCGGGCTGCGGATACTGATCAGCAGTCGCGATGCCACGGCACTGCGCGACCTGCAATGCGTCTGCCAGCGCATGCCGGGCCTTGAGGTCAGCACGCGCCTGGTCAGCAATGGGCATGTCGATCCGCTCTATGGGCTGGATCGCATGCCCGATCTGTTGCTGCTGCGGGTCAGCCATTTGTGGCGAGAGGAACTGTCGGCGTTGCTGCAACGTCCTGCCCATGAACGGCCGCCGATGCTGGTGTGCGGTCCTTTGGGCGAGCAGGAAGGCATGCGCCTGGCGATGCAGGCCGGTGCCCGGGATGTGTTGCCCGAACCCATCGCCGATACGGAGCTGGTGGCGGCGCTCAATCGCCTGGTGGCGGACGTTCGTCTCGGCAACGGCAACGAAGGGAAGTTGGTCGCGGTGATCAGCGCCAAGGGCGGCTCCGGCGGCACCTTGGTGGCCTGCAACCTGGCCCAGCAGCTCAGCGCCCGGGCAGGCAATACCCTGTTGCTGGACATGGACCTGCAATTTGGCAGCGTGACCCATTACCTGGACGTGGCGCAGTCCCACAGTCACCTGGAAGTGCTGCAGCAGGTCGATGAGATGGACAGCGTCGCGCTGCGAGGCTTTTGCAGTCACTTCAGCCCGACCCTGCACGTATTGGGTGGTCGGGCCGGTGAATTGTGCCTGCCCCAGGACGCCCAGCCTGAACAGCTCGATGCCCTGTTGCAGCTGGCCCGCGCCAGTTATGACTGGGTGGTGGTGGACCTGCCGCGGCAGATCGATCACCTCACCGGCTCGGTGCTGGAACAGGTGGACCGGGTGTACGTGGTGGTGCAACAGAGCGTCAGCCACCTGCGTGATGCCAGCGCCCTGGTGCGGATTCTTCGCGAAGACCTCGGTGTGCGCGGGGACCAGTTGCAGATCGTGATCAACCGCTATGACAAAAACGCCGCCGTCAGCCTCAAGGACATCGGCGAGGCCCTGCGTTGCGCGAACCTGTCGAAATTGCCCAATGACTTCAACCTGGTCAGCCAGAGTCAGAACACTGGCGTGCCGTTGGGGCTGCATGCGCCGAAGGCGGCCATCACCGCCGCCCTGCGCGATTTGACCGAAGACCTGGTCGGTCACCAGATGGCCACGAACAAGGGCCTGCTTAAACGCGCCTTCAACCGTTTCTTCGGGGGATGACCCATGATCAGCGACTTTCGTAACCGCTTGCGCAAACAGCCCGCCAAACCTGGTACCTCGGCGGGTGTCCAGCCCGGCGACAGCTTGCCGGACCCGACGGACGCCTTGATGGCCTGGGAACAGGCCATCCCGGATGTGCTGTATGAAACCCGCAGCCAGGTCACGCCGGTGGAAGCCGAGTGGCGGGAAAAGATCTACCAGCAACTGCTCAAGGTCATGGACCTGTCATTGCTCGATGCCCTCGAACAAGCCGAGGCCGCGCGGCAGATTCGCGATATCTGCCAGCGCCTGCTGGAAGAACATTCCGCGCCGGTGAGTACCGCCAGCCGGCAGTTGATCATCAAGCAGATCACTGACGAAGTGCTCGGCCTTGGGCCGCTGGAACCGCTGTTGGCCGACCATAGCGTGTCCGACATCCTGGTCAACGGCTTTGCTTCGGTCTACGTCGAACGCTTCGGCAAGCTGCAACGCACCGACGTGCGTTTTCGCGACGACCAGCATCTGTTGAACATCATCGACCGCATCGTCTCCAGCCTGGGGCGACGCATCGACGAGTCCTCGCCGTTGGTGGACGCTCGGCTCAAGGACGGTTCGCGGGTCAACGCGATCATTCCGCCGTTGGCCATCGACGGTCCGAGCATGTCGATCCGGCGCTTCGCCGTGGACCTGCTCAATACCGACAGCTTGATCCAGGTGGGCACTATGACCCCGGCCATTGCCTTGCTCCTCAAGGCCATTGTTCGCGGGCGGTTGAACGTGCTGATTTCCGGTGGGACCGGCAGCGGCAAGACCACCATGCTCAACGTGCTTTCCAGTTTCATCCCCCACAACGAGCGCATCGTCACCATCGAGGATTCGGCCGAGCTGCAACTGCAGCAGCCCCACGTGGTACGCCTGGAAACCCGACCGTCGAACATTGAGGGGCGTGGCGAGGTGAGCCAGCGGGAACTGGTGCGCAACAGCCTGCGCATGCGCCCGGACCGCATTGTCATCGGCGAGGTGCGTGGCGCCGAGGCGATGGACATGCTCACGGCGATGAACACCGGCCACGACGGTTCGCTGACCACCGTTCACGCCAACACTGCACGGGATGCCCTGGGGCGAATCGAGAACATGGTGTCGATGACCGGGGCGACGTTTCCGATCAAGGCCATGCGTCAACAAATTGCCTCGGCCATCGATGTGGTCATCCAGCTGGAGCGTCAAGAAGACGGCAAGCGCCGCGTGGTGAGCATGCAAGAGATCAACGGCATGGAAGGCGAGATCATCACCATGACCGAAATTTTCTCCTTCGCGCGCCAGGGCATCGGTGAGCATGGCGAGGTGCTTGGGGAGTATCGGCCCAGTGGCATGATCCCGGCCTTCCGCGATGTGCTGGCCAAGCGCGGCATCGAGTTGCCGCTGACCTTGTTTCGCCCTGAGTGGATGGAGGGCCGGACGTCATGAGCAATATCCCCAGCGAGTTCATCCTGATGTTCCTGGGCATGGTGTTCATCGCCGTGTTCCTGCTGTCCCAGGGCGTGGTGGTGCCGGTGTTCGGCGAGGCCGGCAGGATGCGCAAGCGTATTCGTGGGCGCCTGCATGTGCTGGAGAAGGCCAACCACTTGCCCAACATGCAGACGGTGTTGCGGCAGAAATACCTGACGCGCCTGTCACCCTTGGAAGCGCGGCTGGAGCAGCTGCCATTCATGGCCAACCTGACGCAACTGATCGAACAGTCCGGCCATGAATACCGGGCTTATCGGGTCATGCTGCTCGGTCTGATCCTGGGGACGGCGGCCGGGGCCTTGGTGCTGATGGTTTCGCCAGTCTGGTGGATGGCGCTGCTGGCGGCCTTTACCGTGACCTGGGTGCCGGTGTTGAAAATCCTGCGGGACCGCAACAAGCGTTTCGCCGCGTTCGAGGAAGGTCTGCCGGATGCGCTGGACGCCATGTGCCGGGCCTTGCGCGCCGGGCACCCGTTCAACGAAACCCTGCGTCTGGTCGCCGAGGAGCACAAGGGCCCGGTCGCCCAGGAGTTCGGCATGACCTTTTCCGACATCAACTACGGCAACGACGTGCGCCGGGCCATGCTCGGCCTGCTGGAGCGGATGCCGAGCATGACGGTGATGATGCTGGTGACCTCGATCCTCATCCACCGCGAGACCGGTGGCAACCTGACCGAAGTGCTGGAGCGCCTGAGCCGTTTGATCCGCGGGCGTTTCCGGTTCCAGCGCAAGATCAGGACGCTGTCGGCGGAAGGGCGCATGTCGGCCTGGGTGCTGGTGGCGATCCCGTTCGTGCTGGCGATCGCCATCGTGCTCACCAGCCCCAGCTACATGCCGGTGCTGATCAATGACCCCATAGGGCACAAGCTGATCATCGGCGCGTTCTGCGCCATGTTGATCGGGATTTTCTGGATCAGAAAAATCATCCGGATCCAGGTTTAAGCGCTGTTGCGTCGAGAGGTTTCAGCCATGGACTTTCTGCTCGGATTGTTGAGTCGGTTCACCGGTAACGAAGAACTGGCCCGCCTGTTGTTCATCGCCGCGATTGGCCTCAGCACGGTGCTGACGGCCGTTGCGCTCCTGCTGTTGGTGCTGGGCTTGCAGGATCCGGTGCAGCGGCGCCTGGCGCTGATCAAGCGCGGTTACGCTGGCACCGGCGCAGGGCAGGAGGCGCCGGGTAATTTGCAGCTCTTGCTGGAGCGAATCGGCCAGCGCTTTGCCTCGACCGACCAGGCCCATACGTCCGCCACCCAGACTTTGCTGACCCACGCCGGTTACCGGTCTGCCTCGGCGGTGCAGATGTATTGGGCCGTGCGCCTGATGTTGCCGCTGTTGCTGGTTGGCGTTGCGTTGTTGCTGCTGCCGATGGTCAAGGTTTCATTGGCCATTGGCTTGCTGGGGGTGACCCTCATGGCGGGCATTGGCTGGTTGATCCCGGCGATCTACGTCGGCAAACGCAAGCAGGCCCGCCAAGGCCGGCTGCGCGCCGCGTTTCCGGATGCGCTGGACCTGATGGTGGTGTGCGTCGAGTCGGGCCTGGCCCTGCCGACGACGATTGAGCGGGTGGCTGAGGAAATGTCGGTCAGCCAGGTGGAACTGGCCGAGGAACTGGCGTTGGTCAATGCGCAGATCCGGGCGGGCATCACCAGCACCGAGGCGCTCAAGCAACTGGCCGTGCGCACCGGCCTGGAGGATATCCAGGGCCTGGTCAGCCTGCTGGCGCAAAGTATCCGTTTCGGCACCAGCGTGGCCGATACCCTGCGGATCTACGCCGACGAGTTTCGCGACCGGCGGACCCAGGCCGCGGAAGAGATGGGCGCCAAGATTGGCACCAAGCTGATCTTCCCGCTGATCTTCTGCCTGTGGCCGAGCTTCTTCCTGGTCGCCATTGGGCCGGCCATGATCGGGGTGTTCAGGGCTTTCGGGAATATGTAGGACGCGCCTATTTGTGGTGATGAGGCTTGCGTTCACCACAGCCCATTGTGGGCGATCTGTGGGAGCAAAGCTTGCTCGCGATAGCGGTGGGTCAGTCAGTCAAGGTATTGACTGTCCGTCCGCTATCGCGAGCAAGCTTTGCTCCCACAGGTTTTTCTGGCATCCGTCTACTGATCACTCCGGTCAACACACCGCACCTGTAGCGAGGGCGTCTGCTCCCACAGGTTTTTCTGGCACCTACCTACTGATCATTCCAATCGAAACACCGCACCTGTGGCGAGGGAGCTTGCTCCCGCTGGGCTGCGCAGCGGCCCCGGCTTCTTGCGGCGGCTCTGCACCATTGTGTGCGAGCTTGCTCGCGATAGCGGTGGGGCAGTCAGTTAGGTGTTGAATGTAAGTCGGCCATCGCGAGCAGGCTCCCCACAGATGATCTTGGGTGTTCATGAGGCTTGTGTTCACCACAGTCCCATTGTGGGGACATCTGTGGGAGCAAAGCTTGCTCGCGATAGCGGTGGGTCAGTCAGTGACGTGTTGAATGGCAGTCCGCCTTCGCGAGCAGGCTCGCTCCCACAGGTTTTTCTGACACCTACCTACTGATCATTCCAATCGAAACACCGCACCTGTGGCGAGGGAGCTTGCTCCCGCTGGGCTGCGCAGCGGCCCCGGCTTCTTGC
>NZ_JABWRA010000084.1:0-16111 GCF_014268705.1 Pseudomonas sp. SWRI179
GAATTCTACAGCGTTACTCGCTGCTGTCAACACCTCTTTTTCACCGCTTTCGACCGAGAAGATCGAACCGCCGATAGAGCCAAACATCACCACCCTATCTGCTCCTTCCAAGCTTCGATGAACTGAAGCCCTATACCTTCGAAACCTACTTAACTCATTGAATCTCAAGGAGTTTTCCGTTTCGACTGCGCCGGAAGTGGGGCGAATTATAGACCTCCAGAATCTGCCGTCAACCCTTAATTTGATTTTTCTATCTAACGCGTCGAGACGGCACTTAAATATGGCCGCTATATAGACGGAATCGCTGCAGATGCGCAATATACTGCTCAACTGAGCTTCTCCGCCCTTACTCTGGACGACACTTCGCAATGACACCCCCTTCACATCGCAACCTGGCCTCCACCCTGTACCCGGTTGCCTTGCTATTAATAGCCATGGCTTCCATTCAAGCGGGGGCTTCCCTCGCCAAAAGCATGTTCCCGGTAGTGGGCGCACAAGGGACTACGACGCTGCGACTCATCTTTGCCAGCCTCATCATGCTGTTGATGCTACGCCCCTGGCGCGCCAAGCTCACCGCCCAGTCCCTGCGCACGGTGATCGTCTATGGGATGGCACTGGGCGGCATGAATTTCCTCTTCTATATGTCAGTTCGTACCGTTCCGCTGGGCATCGCCGTTGCATTGGAATTCACCGGGCCTCTGGCAGTCGCCATTTACGCCTCGCGCCGGGCCATCGACTTTCTCTGGATTGCCCTGGCAGTGGTGGGTCTGTTGCTGCTCATACCGACCGGCGCGACCAGCGCCAGTATCGACCTGGTGGGTGCCGGCTACGCACTCGGTGCCGGCTTCTGCTGGGCGTTGTACATCCTGTTTGGCCAGAAAGCCGGAGCGGACAATGGTGTGCAGACCGCTGCACTGGGGGTCATGATCGCGGCCCTGTTCGTCGCGCCCATCGGCATTGTCCACGCGGGCGCCGCACTGCTCACACCGAGCCTGATTCCAATCGCCATCGGCGTCGCCATCCTGTCCACAGCCCTACCCTATACATTGGAAATGATTTCCCTGACTCGAATGCCTGCCCGCACCTTCGGCACCCTGATGAGCATCGAACCGGCAATCGCAGCCTTGTCGGGACTCGTCTTTCTTCATGAGTACTTGTCCCTGGCCCAGTGGATGGCCATCACCTGCATCATCCTCGCGTCGGTGGGTGCAACGCTGACCATGGCCAACACGGCAAAGCCTGCCGTCGCGGCAGATTGAAGCAGGATTTAACGAAGCTCTGGTATTTGCCGCGCATTTAGGCCATGTTTAGGTCCGTAACCTAATGTCAGACATGGATTTTTTCATACAGGACGTCATGAACGCTTCACGCAAGAGCGAACACGATCGTACGCGGACACAAGATCCGCGGCGATTATAAGGACGGGAATGAAACGAATTTTGATACTGATCGCCGTACTTGCAGTAGCGGGCTGTGCGGCGACATCGAAAACTGAAGTCAAGCGCGGCAAAAAAGGCCTGCACATCAACTGCTCCGGCCTGTCCTCATCCTGGGACCAGTGCGCCGCCAGCGCCGCCAACTCATGCGCTCCCAAGGGTTACAAGGTCATTGCCAAGTCCGGCGACGCCGTCGAAGAACCCGGGGATTATCCCTTCGGCCTCAATCCCGCCGGCTATACCAGCCGCAGCATGATTGTCATCTGCAAATAAGCGACCTTAGTCGAGCCCTTGTTCGGCCATTCGACGACTGATTTCCTCATGGCTGGACCTGAGGACGTCACGCTGGACCTGCGGCGAGACCAGCATCCGCGCAACCACCAACGCCCCCACGCATTGAGACAGAATGGCCCAGGCCAGGCTGTCGCTTCCCAATATCCGTGCCCAACTTTCGTGCAAGCGACAGATCCACGTTTGCGCCGCCTCCCTCACTTGGACATCCGATCGTGCGATCTCAGCGCCCAGTACCGGCAACGCACACCCTGCCTCGGGCTGCTCGATATGGCTCATGCTCAAATACTGCTTGAGGCAGCGCTCCAGTTTCATCGAGTCCATGGCACCGTCGCCGCTCAAGCGGTCGAGGCTTTGGGCCAGTTCCCGCTCAACAATGGCCTTGAACAGCTCATCCTTGGATGAAAAGTGGCTGTAGAACGCGCCGCCGCTCAACCCGATCGCTTTCATCAGGCCATCGACACCGACCGTGGAGAAACCTGATTTCTTGGCGGATACGGCACTGCTGGCCAGCAGTTTCTCGCGGGTTTCCATTTTGTGATTGGCTGAATATCGCATGGTCCTGCCCCTGATCGCTCACCTTGACGCTTGCGGGATCTTAGCATAACGTCCGTTTAGTTAACGATCGTTTACCAATGAGGCTAACCATGAATAACAAGAAGGTCGTACTGGTTGTTGGCGCAGGCGATGCCACTGGCGGAGCGATTGCCAAACGCTTCGCCCAGGAAGGTTACGTGGCCTGTGTGACCCGTCGCAGCGCCGATAAACTCGAGCCGCTGGTCAACGGCATCCGCGCCGAAGGCGGCGAAGCCCACGGGTTTGCCTGTGACGCACGCAAAGAAGACGACGTGATCGCACTCATCGAGCAAATAGAGAACCAGATCGGCCCGATCGAAGCCTTCGTGTTCAACATCGGCGCCAACGTCCCCTGCAGCATCCTGGAAGAAACCGCGCGCAAGTATTTCAAGATCTGGGAAATGGCCTGCTTCTCAGGCTTTCTCAACGCACGGGAAGTGGCCAAGCGCATGGTCAAGCGCCAGCGCGGGACAATCCTGTTTACAGGGGCAACAGCGGGATTACGTGGTGCTTCGGGGTTCGCCGCATTCGCGGGGGCCAAGCATGGCATTCGGGCGCTGGCCCAAAGCATGGCCCGTGAACTTGGACCGCTGAATATCCATGTGGCTCATGTGGTGGTGGACGGCGCAATCGACACCGACTTCATCCGCGATCATTTCCCGGAAAAGTATGCCACCAAGGATCAGGACGGCATCCTGAACCCCGAACACATTGCCGACAATTATTGGTACCTGCACAGCCAACCCCGCGACGCCTGGACCTTCGAGCTGGACCTGCGCCCCTGGAGCGAACGCTGGTAACCCCTCCCCTCATAACAACAAGAGCACAGTTACCATGAGCAAATCCGTGGAGTTTTACTTCGATCTGGGCAGTCCGACCACGTACCTGGCCTACACCCAGCTGCCAACGCTGTGTGCACAGACAAACAGCCAGTTGATCTACCGTCCGATGTTATTGGGGGGCGTCTTCAAGGCGACCGGCAACGCATCGCCGGCAACAGTGCCGGCCAAGAACCCTTACCTGTTCAAGGATCTGAATCGCTTCGCCAAACGCTACGGCGTCGCGTTCCAGTTCAATCCACACTTTCCCGTCAACACACTGTTGCTGATGCGCGCAGTGACCGGCATGCAACTGCGCCACCCCGAACGCTTCGAGGCATTCGTCGATTGCCTGTTCCGCGCCTTTTGGGTGGACGCCCGCAACCTCAATGACCCGGCGACTGTCGCATCGGTCCTGAACGAAGGCGGTTTCGACGCCGACTACGTGCTGGCCCTGACGAGCGACGAGCAGGTTAAACAAGCACTCAAGAGCGCCACCGAAGCAGCCATCGGCCGGGGCATATTTGGCGCCCCGAGCATGTTTGTCGGCGACGAGCTGTTTTTCGGCCAGGATCGGCTGGACTTCGTCCGTGAAGCCCTCGCCTGATCCTATAGATCAGATCGCCATCGTCCGGGTGTTGAGCCATTGCAGTGCGTCACCGTCCAGCAATGGGCTCAATCGACGCTGAACCTCGGCATGGTAGGCGTTGAACCAGTCTTTTTCATCCTGGGTCAGCAGCGAAGGTTCCAGGCAGCGGGTGTCGATCGGGCACAGGGTGAGGGTTTCGAACTCAAGGAACTCACCGAACTCGCTGCTTCCGGCTTCGCGGTTCAGCACCAGGTTCTCGATGCGCACACCCCAGCGGCCGGGACGATAAGTGCCCGGTTCGATCGAGGTGATCATCCCGGCCTGCATTGCCGTTTGCGGCGCGGCAGCGGCTTGATAGGCAATCACCTGCGGGCCTTCGTGGACATTGAGGAAATAGCCTACGCCATGGCCGGTGCCGTGGCCGTAATCGACCTGCTCCGCCCAGATCGGCGCCCGAGCAATGGCATCGAGCAAGGGCGAAAGAATACCCCGCGGAAATTTGGCCCGGGACAGGGCAATCACCCCCTTGAGCACGCGCGTGCAATCACGTTTCTGCTCAGCGGTGGGTGTTCCGACCGGCACCATACGGGTGATGTCCGTGGTGCCTCCCAAATACTGGCCGCCGGAATCGATCAGCAACAGGCCATCACCTTCGATGACCGCATGGGCTTCTTCCGTCGCGTGGTAATGAGGCATCGCGCCGTTGGCGTTAAAGGCAGCGATGGTGTTGAAACTCAGGGAGACGAAGTCTGGCCGGCGCATGCGGGCGGCGGTCAGGTGCTCGTCGATGGTCAGCTCGGTGATGCGCTCGCGGCCCCAGGCTCCTTCCAGCCAGGCGAAAAACTCACAGAGCGCCGCGCCGTCCTGCTCCATGGCGCGACGGATGTGCTCGGCGTCGGCCAGGCTTTTGCGCGATTTAGCCAACGTCGTTGGATTCAGGCCTTCGACCAGCTTCACGCCGCTGCCCAGGTTATCCAGCAAGCCGACCGTCACCCGCGCCGGATCGATCTGCAGGCTCGCGCCGTCCGGCACTTCACGCAACGCGGCGGCGGCTTCGCTGTAATCACGCAGGGTCACGCCGTCCTGCGCCAGAACGGCCCGCAACGGTGCGTCAACCTTGTCCAGGGCCACGAACAGCGTTGCCTGCTGCTGGCTAATCAAGGCAAAGGAGACGAACACCGGGTTGAACGACACATCCGCACCGCGCAGGTTGAACAACCAGGCGATGTCGTCCAGCGTGGCGATGAAATGCCAGTCGGCACCACGCTCCTGGAGGGATTCGCGCAACTTGGCGAGCTTTTCGACGCGGCTGGCGGTCGCCTGGGGTGGCAAATGGGCATAGACCGGTTGATCCGGCAAACTCGGGCGATCGTCCCAGACCTCCTTGAGCAGGTCGATGTCGGTGCGCAACCGCGCGCCGCGTTCGGCGAGCTTGCCGCCCAAGGTGCGGGCCGAGGCCACGGCCATGACTGCACCATCGACCGCGACCACCGCGCCCTCGGGCGTTTGTTCGGCCAGCCAGTCCAGCGGACCGGGCTGGCCCGGAATGAGCTTGACCAACTCGATACCGCTGCCCTCCAGCTCCTTGGTCGCCTGCTCCCAATAACGGCTGTCGGCCCAGACACCGGCGAAACTGCCGGTTACGATCAAGGTACCCACCGAGCCATGGAACCCCGACAACCATTGTCGTCCCTGCCAATAACCCGGCAGGTATTCAGACAGATGCGGGTCGGCCGATGGCACCAGCAATGCGTGAACGCCCTCTCGGCTCATCAGTTGACGGATTCGGGCCAGGCGCTGGGGAACCAGTCCATGGGGCAAAGGCTCGGTGCTCATTGTTTCTCCTGCTCATTGAAATTGTTGTTCGATGCCGAAGACGGCTTATTGAGTGGTGGCCCAGAATGCCGGCGCAGTCGCGCACGCGGCCTTGATCAACCGCACCGCCTCATCGATATCCTGCTCGGTGGTAAAGCGCCCCAAGCTCAAGCGAATGGTCCGCCCGGCCGCCCGGGCATCGTGACCCAGGGCTAGCAGCACGTGGGACGGCGTGTTCTGCGCCGAATTGCAGGCCGAGGTCGCGGAAAACGCAATCGATGCGCCCAATGTCGCCGGATTGAACTCACCTTCGTTGAACGTCAGGCTCAGGGTGTGGGGAATCCGGCAGCTTGCACTGCCGTTTATACACACTCCGGGCAAGGCCAGCAGCGGCTCGAGCAAACGATTGCGCAATCGGGCGACTTTAGCGAGTTCTTCGTCGAATGCCGTGGCTGCCAATTCGAATGCGGCGCCCATGGCGGCAATCTGGTGGGTCGCCAGGGTCCCGGAACGCAAACCGCCCTCATGACCACCGCCATGAATCTGCGCCGACAGCCGTGGCCGGGCACGGTCGCCGACGTAGAGCGCACCGATGCCCTTGGGGCCGTAGATTTTATGCGCGGAAAAAGACATCAGGTCCACCGGCCAGCGGGACAGGTCGATCTGTACCTTGCCGGCGCCTTGGGCGGCGTCCACATGAAACAACGCACCGTGCTCGCGAACGATCTCGCCGATGGCGATGACGTCGTTGACGGTGCCCAGTTCGTTGTTCACCAGCATCAGCGACACCAGGAACGTGTCTTCACGCAACGCCTCGCGAACCGCCTGTGGGCTGACCAGGCCCTCGGCGTCCGGCGCCAGCCAGGTGACCGCGACGCCGCTCTCTTCGAGTTGGCGTGCCGTATCGAGAATCGCCTTGTGCTCGATCAAGCTGGTGATGATGTGGCCGGCGCAAGCACCCCGTGCCTGGGCCACACCCTTGAGGGCCAGGTTGTTGGATTCGGTGGCGCCGGACGTCCAGACGATCTGTTCGGGCTGGGCCCCCACCAACTGCGCCACCTGCTGGCGGGCACGCTCCACCGAGCGCCGGGCCTCCTGGCCGAAGGCGTGGGAACTGGAAGCTGGGTTACCGAAGTTGCCGTCAAAACCCAGGCACTCGACCATGACTCGGATGACCCGCTCATCCACCGGCGTGGTGGCGGCGTAGTCGAAATACAAAGGACGTTTATTCATAGGAAACTCGCAGAGCCTGCTCCGGGACCAGGCGCCCTCGTTGGGTTCGAGACTAGCAATACCTGATCAAAGACCTTAAAGAAGTCGGACTTCATTTAAAAGTGCGTAGGAACGCTCCTGAACAGCGAGCTTAGCAGGCATCGCGTCGAAGCTCAGCCCTCAACTGATGCTTTCGAGCAACAACGGATACATCGAAGCGACCAGCAACAGCGCCATGCCCCAGTTGAACACGCGCAGCCAGCGACGGTCCCGCAACAGGTTGCGCAACAGGCTGCCGCACACCACCCACAGGCTCACGCTTGGCAGGTTGATCAAGGCAAACACCGCCGCAATCACCAGCACATTGAAGAAGTAGCCTTGGAGTGGCGTGTAGGTGCTGATGGCACCGATGGCCATGATCCAGGCCTTGGGATTGACCCATTGGAACGCCGCGGCGCCCCAATAGCTGATCGGCGTATTGTTCCCCGGCTGGCTGTCCGAAACCGGACCGGAGTGGGCAATTTTCCACGCCAGGTACAACAGGTATGCGGCACCGATGTAGCGCAGCGCGGTATAGAGCAGTGGATAAGTCTGGAACACCGCACCCAGGCCAAGGCCTACCGCCAGCACCAGGGAAAAGAAGCCGCAGGTAATGCCCAGCATGTGCGGAATGGTGCGGTTGAAACCGAAATTGACACCCGAGGCCAACAACATGGTGTTGTTAGGGCCGGGCGTGATCGAAGTCACCAGGGCAAACAGGGCGAAGCCCAGCAGCAGGTCAAGCGAAAGGGTCATGTCAGGTCAGTCCATCAGGGGCGGTCAGTCAAGTCACGACCCTACCCCACGTCCTGGCCCAAACCCACGGACAGTTAGGCAAAACTTTGAGCGGTACAGTCCCTTAGCTTGACCGGCCTGGCTGTTGCACGACCTGCTCGGCGCTCATCTGGCCTTGATCGTCGAACCCCACGTTTTTCTGTGACGAGCCGAGCAGCTCGGCTTTCTTTGCGTGGTACTCCTCGAACGAAAGGCCTCGGCGATTCAAGGCTTCAAGGGCCAGCTCGCGAGTCTCGTCGGCGGTGTAGGGGCGCAGCTCCGGGGAGGAGCTGGCGCAGCCGCCCAAGAGGGTGGCGGTCAACAGCAGCAAAACAGCTAAGGTACGGTTCATGGCAGGTGTCCGGTGTTCTGGAGTTGGGCGATGAACAAAGGCTACCCGCCGGCCTTGCGCTGCAGAAATCAACCCTCTCGATAGTGGGTATTGCCTACTTGGATCAGCCGTTGCGCTTAATCGACCAACTGGCAATGCAGCGCGTTGTCCAGGCTGCGCTCAATGTTGCGTAGCACCTGGAACGAGCCGAATGTGACGGCTTTGGCTCGATGAACCTGGATCAGCCGCCAGAAACCCGAGTCGCCACTTTCGAAGCTTCGAAGCGCCGCCTCGCCGGCCTCGCGGGTTTGCCACTGCAAATAGTTGAGCACGCGCCGACCATCCTCGCTGGCCTGGATACTCGCACTCAGGAAACCCTGGTGGTCCCGGGCCAGGCGCTCGGTCTGTTCCGACAAGGCCGTGACCAGCGCCTGCTGCCATTGAGGTTCGATGTCGAATTCCATCAGCTGGGTGAAACTGCGATTGTTCCTTGGCGATTGCATGAAAGGTCCCCTATGCAGGTCAGGCGGATCTTGCGATCCGAAGGCGTGCAGGGTAAAACCTCTAGTTAAGTCAAGGTCAAGCAGTGAATTGAGGCGATGGCGCAAATCGATGTCCACAAGGAACTCACCGTTGGCCAAGTGGCCGCCCGCAGCGGCGTGGCGGTGACTGCCCTGCACTTCTACGAATCCAAGGGACTGATCAAAAGCACGCGTAATCAGGGCAACCAACGTCGTTATCCACGGGCGGTATTGCGCCGCGTGGCACTGATCAAGGTCGCCCAGCGCCTGGGCATTCCCTTGGCGGAGATCGGCGAGGCGTTGAAAAAGCTGCCGGACAACCGTGCCCCAACGGCCGCCGACTGGCAGACCTTGTCGGCGCAGTGGAGCCAGGACCTGGACGAGCGCATCAGCCAATTGATGGCGCTGCGTGATCGACTCAACGGCTGCATTGGCTGCGGATGCCTGTCGATGGAAGCGTGTCCGCTGCGCAATCAGGGCGATGTGCTGGGCCAGCACGGGCCGGGAGCCCATCTGCTGGAATAGCCCTGAAGCGTTCGTCGGGCTCCACGCCCACCCAGGCTCGCAGGCCTATAGTGGAGGGGCGCAAATCGACGAAGACTCTCTTCGCCTCCCATAACAAAAGGAGAAACGTCATGGGCGTCAACGCTATTCCCGAAGGTTTCCATAACATCACGCCCTACCTGGGCATTCAAAAAGCCGCCGAAGCCATCGACTTCTATAAAAAAGCCTTCAATGCCACCGAGGTCATGCGCCTGGCCATGCCCGATGGCGGCATCGGGCATGCCGAACTGCGGATCAACGGGTATCCGATCATGCTCGGCACGCCTTGCGATCAAGGCCCGCTGAGTAACCCGGACACATCGCCATCGGTCGGCCTGCATCTCTATGTCGAAGATGTGGACAGCGCATTCGCCCAGGCCATTGCCGCGGGCGGCACGGTGATTTCCGAGGTCAAGGACCAGTTCTATGGGGATCGCACCGGCACTTTGAAGGATCCCTATGGGCATCTATGGTTCCTGGCGACACACAAAGAGGATCTGAGCCAGGAACAGATCGAGCAACGGGCCAGGGAGATGTTTCAACAAGGCTGACCGTCCGTGGCCAGGGGGCTCAGTTCCTGGCCACAGAGGCACTAAAACTAAACACGAAACATTTTCTTTCATCTTTCCCTTCAGGATTGGGATCGCTCGTTCGTCTTAATTAGATGCAGCAGGCCGCGTCGGCAAAAGCCACGGCCTGCTTTTTGGGTTCACTGGTGTTACGAAGCCCGTAATACGGAACCTTTCATCGAATCAAGACGCTCAATCATGTCGAAGAAATCCCGCTCCAAACTCTGGTTCCTGGTCCATAGCTGGCTGGCATTGCCCATCTGGTTCTTCGTGCTCATTGTCTGCGTCACCGGCACCCTGGCGGTGGTCAGCCAGGAGATCGTCTGGCTCGTCAACCCTGAGATGCGCGCCAGCAAGCCTTCGGACGATGCCGCGCTGCTCAGCTACGACCAGATCATCAGCGCGATCAAGCAGGCCCAGCCGCAAACCCAGGTGCAAAGAATCATTCGCCCGGACGAGTCGCATTTTGCCCTGGAAGTCGGCGTGACCTACCCTGACGGACGTCCCGACACGGTCTACGTCAACCCGTACAGCGGAGCCATCCAGGGCTCGGCGCCGACGTTCAACTTCCAGGCCTTCACCCGCGCCCTGCATGGCTGGTGGCTGGTGCCGTTCACCAACGGCTACAGCTGGGGCTGGTACCTGGTGTCGTTCCTGGGCCTGCCGTTGCTCGCGTCCCTGGTGACCGGGCTGGTGGTCTACAAGCGTTTCTGGAAAGGCTTCTTGCGTCCGACCCTGCGAATTCGCCATGGCGCGCGGATTTTCTGGGGTGATTTCCACCGGCTCAGCGGGATCTGGTCGATCTGGTTCATCGCGGTCATCTCCGTCACCGGCACCTGGTTCCTGATCCAGGCCTTGCTGGGCGACAACCAGATCTCCATTTCCAGCGAACCGGTCATCCCGGTGGTGGCCCGTGAAAACGTGCCGTTATCCGTCGATGGCCTGCCACCCCCGCTGTTGAACCTGGACCGAGCCATCGAGATCGCCCAGCAACGCATCCCGGGACTGGAAGCAAGTTTCATCAGCCTGCCCGCCAATGCCTACAGCCATCTGGAAATCGGCGGCCGCGGCTGGTATCCGCTGATGTTCCAGACTGCCACCATCAACCCCTACAACGGTGACGTGGCCGCCTCGCGGCTGCTGTCCGATCGCACGCCCCTGGAGTTCGTCACCGAATCCATGCGGCCCTTGCACACCGGGGATTTTGGCGGCCTCTGGATCAAGCTCATCTGGTTTTTCTTCGGTTTGATCATGAGCATGATGGTCCTCAGCGGGCTGCTGATCTGGACCAAACGCACGGCCCTGGCCACCGCCAATGCCTTCAAGCGTAGCCAGAAACCTACCCGTGGCGCCCGCCTCACGCAGGCATTGCAGCCGTCCGTCCACCGCGAATCGTCGGAGGGCAGCCTGTGAACCCATCCAATGCCGCTTCATCACCGTCGCGCCTGAGCCTGTTCTGGCATAAATGGCGCTTCCACCTCAACGTGCTGTTGCTGCTGATCCCCCTGGGGTTCATGCCCAAATACCTCTCCGAAGCCGCGCTGTTCCGCGGTGATGCCGGGCTGGGCGAGCGGGAAGTCGGCGAAGTCCAGGTCGGCCCCTGGAGCCTGCGCCTGGCGGAATTTCGTAACGAAGCCCCACGCGTCCAAGGGCCTGCCGGGCCCATGAAACACTTCAACGCGGCCCTGTGCCAAAGCTGTATCGGCCAGGTCAAGGCCACCTACCTGCGCATCGGCAAACCTCGCAGCCTTAGGGCCGCCGGGGTGATTTTCTTCGGCTCGCCCTACCGTATGGGTGCCTTGTTGCCAGTCCCGGCAAAGACCCAGCCCGACGCCGAACTGTGGATAACCCTGGAGGGTTGGGACGGTTCGATGCATCAGGCTTCCATCCCCCTGAGCCAGGCCTCCCCGGCCACTGCTGCCTGGCTGAAGAATCAAGGAGCCAAACCATGACCCTTCGCGCCTTATCCAAGGGCCTGGCGCTGCTGTTATGCGCGGGCGCAAGCACCAGCGTCCTGGCCCACAACCCGATGTGCGAGTGCAAGGCCATCGACGCCGAGCAGATCCAATGCACCGGTGGTTTTTCCGACGGCAGCGGTGCGCCGGGGGTGACCCTCGACGTGATCGGTTATGACGAAACCATCCTCGTCCCGGGCAAGCTCGGCGCCGACTCGAAGCTGACCTTCAAGAAACCGAACGCTGAATTCTACGTACTCTTCGACGCCGGCCCCGGCCACGTGGTGGAAATCGACCAAGCCGACATCGAGGCCCCATGAGCAACGCCACGACTCAAGTCATCCGTCCCGCCGGCGCGGGTCATGAAACCCTGTATGTGTTGTTGCTGTGCCTGGTCATCGTGCTGGTGGCCGGGTCCGTGGTGGCCTGGCATGGCAAAGCCGAAGAGGCCCCTCACCTGGCCTCGAACCAGCTCGACGCCCGCCGCGATCTCAGCGCCGCCGAGCAAGGTATCTATGCCGACCTGCGGGTGACCCTGGATGAAATCCGCTTGCTGCGCGAAGACCAACACACCCTGCCCGCTCCGCAAACCCTGGCCGAGGAAGGCTTTGCGCCGTTCGCCCAGGACGCCAGTTCCGTCAGCCGCGGCGGCCATGCCTGGCAACAGCTGCAGGACCAGGCCTACTTCGGCGCCAGTGCCAATTCGTCGGTGGCTGGTTCGTTTCTGATGCGCATCGGCGAAGCGTCCGACGCCGCCCCGGACATCTGGCTCAACCGCGGAGCCGCCCTCGCGACGCCCACCATACTGGACGACGCGGCGTTGTCCGCCGCTGGCTGGCGACAGATCGTCGCGCAATACGATGCCGGCGTAACCCGCCAGCACCGGCACTGACCCCACGCCTTCATTCGAGAGAAGACCGTTTGCCCATGCCTATTGCATCCCAACGCCGACCCTTGCTGCGCCTGCTGTTGATCGGCCTGCTGGCCTGCCTGTTCACCTCGCCGGTGAGCGCCGAAACAGCCAAGCGCCTGCGCATCGGTATCACCTTGCACCCGTATTACAGCTACGTGGCCAACATCGTCGGCGACAAGGCCGAGGTCGTGCCGCTGATCCCGGCCGGTTTCAACCCCCACGCCTATGAGCCCCGGGCCGAAGACATCAAGCGTATCGGCGGCCTCGACGTGATCGTGCTAAACGGCGTCGGTCACGACGATTTCGCCGACCGCATGATCGCCGCCAGCGAAACCCCGAACGTGAAGGTCATCGAGGCCAACGAGAACGTGCCCCTGCTGGCCGCCACCGGCACCGCCGCCCGAGGCGCGGGCAACGTGGTGAACCCGCACACCTTCCTGTCCATCAGCGCCTCTATCGCCCAGGTCAATAACATTGCCCGGGAGCTGGGCAAGCTCGACCCGGACAATGCCAAGGCGTACACCCAGAACGCCCGCGCCTACGGCAAGCGCCTGCGGCAGATGCGCGCCGCCGCCCTGGCGAAACTGACCCAGGCCCCCAATGCCGAATTGCGGGTCGCCACGGTGCATGCCGCCTACGACTATCTGCTGCGCGAATTCGGCCTGGAAGTGACCGCCGTGGTCGAGCCGGCCCATGGCATCGAGCCGAGCCCCAGCCAATTGAAGAAAACCATCGATCAATTGCGCGAGCTGGACGTGAAGGTGATCTTCTCGGAGATGGATTTCCCTTCCACCTACGTCGACACCATCCAGCGGGAATCGGGCGTGAAGCTGTACCCGCTCTCGCACATTTCCTACGGCGACTACAGTGCCGAGAAGTACGAAAAGGAAATGGCCGGCAACCTCGACACCGTGGTCCGGGCGATCCAGGAGTCCGGCGCATGACTGTCCAGGAACCCCTCACCCTGCACCGCGCGGGTCCCTTGATTGCGTTCACCGAGGTCAGCCTGAACCTGGGCCGCACCACCATTCTCGATAACGTCGCCTTCCAGGTGGAGCCCGGCAGCATTCATGCCCTGGTCGGCCCTAATGGCGGCGGCAAGAGCTCGCTGATCAAGACCTTGTTGGGGCAGATGCCGCACCAGGGCCGCTTGAGCCTGCAATGGCCGGGCGAACCCGGGGTGATCGGCTACGTGCCCCAGGCGCTGGAATTCGACCGGGGCCTGCCGATGACGGTGGACGATTTCATGGCGGCCATGTGTCAGCGGCGCCCCGCTTTTCTTGGCTTGAGCAAGCACTACGCTGGCGCCATTGGCCAGGCCCTGGAGCGGGTCGGCATGCAAGACAAGCGCAAGCGGCGCATGGGCGCGCTGTCCGGCGGCGAGCGGCAACGGGTATTGCTGGCCCAAGGGCTGATTCCCTCGCCACAACTGCTGGTGCTGGATGAACCGATGTCAGCCCTGGACGAAGCTGGCATCCAGGTGTTCGAACGGTTGCTGCAGGACTGGCGCCAGGCCGGGATTACCGTGCTGTGGATCGAACATGACCTGGAAGCCGTCGGGCGCCTGGCCGACCGCGTCACGGGACTGAATCGCCGGGTGCTGTTCGACGGCCCGCCACGCCAGACCCTGACCCCGGAGCGGCTGCTGACGCTGTTTTCCACCCATCCACGCACGAACGGGAGCGCGGCCTGATGAGTTATGAAGCCTTTCGTTTGATGGTCCAGGGCTGGGCATCGGCCGGTTACTTGCCTGAAGCGCTGGCCTACGGTTTCGTGGTCAATGCATTGCTGGCCGGGCTGTTGATCGGCCCGGTACTGGGCGGCCTCGGCACGCTGGTGGTGGTCAAGCGCTTCGCGTTTTTCTCCGAGGCGGTGGGCCATGCGGCGCTGACTGGCGTGGCCATTGGTATCCTGCTCGGTGAACCCTACACCGGGCCTTACGGTAGCCTGTTCGGCTACTGCCTGTTGTTCGGCATCCTGCTCAATTACCTGCGCAACCGCACCGGCCTGGCGCCCGATACGCTGATCGGTGTGTTCCTGTCGGTGTCCCTGGCCCTGGGGGCCAGCCTGCTGCTGATCCTGGCGGGCAAGATCAACGTGCACATCCTGGAAAACGTACTGTTCGGCTCGGTGCTGACGGTCAATGGCAACGACCTGCTGGTACTGGCCGTGGTCGGCTCGCTGGTGATGGCCCTGGCCTTGCCGCTGTACAACCGCATCATGCTCGCCAGCTTCAACCCGCAACTGGCGGCGGTACGCGGGGTGGCGGTCAAGACCCTGGACTACCTGTTCGTGGTCCTGGTGACGTTGATCACCGTGGCGGCGGTGAAAGTCATCGGCGCCATCCTCGTGGGCGCGTTGCTGGTGATTCCCGCGGCGGCGGCGCGCTTGCTCAGCCAATCATTGAAAGGCTTCTTCTGGTGTTCGGTGCTGATCGCCACCGTCAGTACCTTGTGCGGGATCCTCGCGCCGATTGTGTTCGACCTGCCGATCCCGTCCGGTGCCGCGATCATCCTGGTGGCCGGCATCGCCTTCGCCCTGAGCGCCATCGCCCGTGGTGTCGTCCCCAGCCTCAAAGGGAATCTTGGATAAATGGTTTTTTCATTGCGACAACTGACCCTGGCCGTCGCGTTGTGCGGCGTGGCCGTCACCTCGTCATTCGCCGACGAAAAGGTCCGTCTGCTGGCATCGCTGCCGGTCACCTATGGGTTGAGCGAGGCCTTGCTCAAGGGCACCGAGGTCAGCCTGGAGCGGGCCGCGCCCGACAATCTGCCCGGCACCCGCCAGAGCGCCTACTTCAGCGGCCGGGGCGCACCGGCCTTGAGCAAACTGGCCAGCAATGCCGACGGGGTGATCGGCCTGCGCTCGCTGTGGCCGGACGATCCGCTGTACCCCATGGCCCGACGCAGCAATATCCGCATCGTCGAAGTCGATGCCGCGCGCCCGGTGGACGGCGCCCTGCCCGGTATCGCCGTGCAACCGGGCATGGCTGACGGCCTGGCAAGCCAACCATGGATGGCCAGCCATAACCTGGGGCGCATGGCCGACGTGATCGCCGCCGACCTGGTGCGCCTGGCCCCGGCGGACAAATCGAAAATCGACGCCAACCTGGCGGCCCTCAAGCAGCGCCTGCTCAAACTCAGCGCCGACAGCGAAAAACGCCTCGCCAGCGCCGATAACTTGAGCGTGGTCAGCCTGAGCGAGCATTTCGGCTACCTGATCAGCGGACTCAACCTGGACGCCATCAGCACCGACACCCGGCCCGACGCCGAGTGGACAGCCGAAGCCCTCAAGCAGTTGAGTGCGACATTGAAAGACAACGACGTGGCGCTGGTGCTGCATCACCGCCAGCCCTCGGATGCGCTGAAGGCCGCCATTACCGAAGGAGGTAGCCAACTGCTGGTGTTGAGCACCGACGGGCCCGATCCGGTGGCCGAGCTGGAAAGCAATGTTGGGCTGGTGGTCACCGCACTGACGGCGAACTGACGGAAGAAATACGATCAACCTGTGGGAGCGGGCCTGCTCGCGATGGGGTCGGCGCATTCAACATTGATGTGGACTGACACACCGCTTTCGCGAGCAAGCCCGCTCCCACAGGTTTGTCGTGGATGTTCGAAGATTCTGTGTTCACCACCAATCCACTGTGGGAGCGGGCTTGCTCGCGAAAGGGACGGCACATTCAACATTGGCGTCGACTGATACACCGCCATCGCGAGCAGGCTCGCTCCC
>NZ_JABWRA010000085.1:0-15951 GCF_014268705.1 Pseudomonas sp. SWRI179
GCCTTACCCCATGCTGATGAAAACACGTCGATCAGCAAGGGCTGAGGTCAGGAAGAATGGACACCCGAAGAAGGTTAAGTAAGTGCCATTCGTATCCGGTCCTTTTTGGGAAGATGCCGCCCAACGGCATCATGACGCTGTAGATGCCTGGCATTCCTTTCTCAATATCCCTACGGATTTCGCGGCGAGTCCGCCTCTTCCCTGAGGGCGAGGAAAGAAGGGGCGCGAGTCGCGCTCCGCTGTCCTACTGCGCTGAAGGCGCTACAGGGATCCGTTGTGCTCGGACGGCCACAGATTCAGAAGATGGATTTTCCTTCTTGGCCTGGGGTGGGCTGGCAGGAGCATCCGGTTTGTCGTCAGGCGTGTGCTGCGCGCTCAAACACCTCGTCGGCCCATTGGTTCAGGCTCTTGCCAGCAGCTTGGGCGGCAATGGTCGCGGCAGCATGCACTTCAGGACGAATGCGCAGCATCACCTTTCCAGAGGCAGGCTTCTCGGGGCTTACCCCTTGTTCGGCACAGTCCGCCAAATAATCCTCGATAGCACTAGCAAGTTCGGCGCGCAGTTCCGTCACTGAGGCGGCGTGAAAGCTGATGATGTCACGTACTCCCAGAACTCGACCGACGAAGATGTCGTCACGCTCATCAAACTCAACACGGGCTGTGTAGCCCTTATAGGTCATGCTGTTCATCGTTCAACTCCATCAAATGCAACCAATACTCCACCCCAATAACCACTCACTAAAAGCCCTCACCTCCACCTGCCGCTCCCGCCCCGGCACGCACACCACCGTATATCGCGCGCCCGCCAAACGAACCTCAGGCCGGTAATCAATCAACTCCCCCCGCGCAACCGCGTCGGCAACCAGCACATTGCTGGCGAGCACCAGCCCATGCCCGGCGATCGCCGCTTGCAGGGCGTGCTGTTCCTCGTCATAACGCCGAAAACGCGCATTTTCCAGCCAGCCCAGGGTACCGGCCTTGGCGCACCATGCCGGCCAGTCGACCGCCACCTTGGCGCTGCTCAGCCATGGCACGTCGATCAGTTCAACAGGCGAGCCTGCTGCGGGTGGTTGCCAGCCGGGGCGGCAATACACACCGAAATACTCATCCAGCAAAGGCCGTTCGAACAGTTGTGGATCCGGCGTGAACAGGGCGCGGATCGCCAGGTCGATGCTGGCGTCACGTCGCAGGTCCACTACGTCGTTGCTGCTGTGCAGGCTGACGTCGATTTCCGGATGCAACCGATGGAAATCCCCGAGCCGAGGGATCAGCCACAGGCTGGCGAACGCCGGCGTAGTGCTCACCACCAGCGACTGGGCGGCACACGAGGGCGACAGTATTTGCAGGCCCTGTTGGATATCGAGCAGGGCGCGGTGCATGTAAGGGTGAAGGCGCTCGCCGTCGGCGCTCAGGCGCACGTTTTGGCTGGAACGTTCGAACAGGCGCACACCCAGGAAGGCTTCAAGGCTTTTAACTTGATGGGAGATCGCCGCCGGGCTGACGTTCAGTTCCTGGGCCGCGGCCTTGAAGCTGCCCAGCCGTGCGGCGGACTCGAAGCCGCGCAACGCGGTGAGGGGCAGTTTGGCGAACATGCGGGTGGGTTACTCAGGTTGAGCGTGGCTCAATTTAGCTCAATTGTGCGCGGGGGCTCAACTTGCCAGGCTGTGGTTCCAACCCAGCCAAGGAGCCCAGCAATGCAAGGCACGCCCCGTAAAATCCTCCAGGCCATCCTCTATGAAGCCGGCGGTGTGCTGTTCGTGGCACCGGCGCTGGCGCTGACGTACAAACAAGGGATGGGCTATTCAACCCTGCTGTCCCTGGTGATTTCCGCCGTTGCGCTGGCCTGGAACATGCTTTTCAACGGCCTTTTCGAATGGTGGGAGCGTCGCCAACCCAGCCGCCATCGCAACTGGCAGCGGCGGTTGCTGCATTCCCTTGGTTTTGAAGGCGGCTTGACGCTGATCCTCACGCCGGTGATTAGCGCATGGTTGGGCATCAGCCTGTGGCTGGCGCTGGTGACCAACCTGGGGTTGTTCGTGTTTTTCTTTTTTTACTCGCTGGTTTTTCAGTGGGTGTTTGATCGAGTGTTTGATGTTCCGCTTTCGGCGCAGGCAGATCAGGGTTCCGTCTCCAACGCCCGTTGAGAGGAGTAGGAGGACGGATTGGACAGATGCATGGCAAAACAGTAGCGTTCAATTCCCAACTCAAAAACCTCAGGGACGGCTATGTCACTCAGACTCGTTTCGTTAATGGCAGTAGCCTCCCCATTGCTCGTGGGCTGTATTTTTCTGCCCATGAGCGCAGAGGAAAAGGCGAAGTACGCCGAGTACCATCGTACTACCGAGTCTCCTGCAACCTATGAGGCCATGGACTGCAATACGTTGTTGATTACTCGGGACAGCTATGACCAGTACCCCACGCCTCGGACTGAAAGAATCCGGCAAGCGATTCATCAAGTGGTCGCTCAGCGAGATTGCTCCCGCGGCGGCGCAACCCAGCCAAATGCTGCCGCCGATCCTGTTCCCTCTGCGGCAGCAGCGCCAGCCCCGATACTTGCCAAAAGTATTGCCGCCCCCGTGCCCGTTGCGGCTGGACACCTAGGGGTGCACCTCGGCGCAGTCACCCCTGCTGTTGTTAAAAGCTTCGGTTTGCCTTCCGAGAAAGGGGTGTTGGTGTTTGGTCCGGAGGCAGGGGCCGATTCCGCGAAAATGGGGCTTTTGGCGGGGGACATCATTTTGGAAATCGCCGGGGCGGTGGTGAACAGTCCTTCCGAGGTCACGGCCATCATCGGTCGCATGACGCCAGGTGACAGCGCTTCGATAAAGGTCTGGCGTTATCGGGCGGTGACGGATGTTCGGGTTGTTGTTTCTGACGGGAGTGCGGCACTCTGATGCAAGACACGTAACCTTATGTCGCCCGCATCACAAGCCTTGGAGTAGAGTGCGGATTGCTCTTCTTCCGGCCCGCATTCTTGAGTGACCACATGAAATTCTTCCTAGGTATATTGGCCGTTGCTCTGCTGGCAGGTTGTTCGACGCTCTCTGAAACCTTCGATGATCGTCCGCGCTGTGGCCCCCATCCGTATTGCGGAACCTCTACCGATATTGAAGTGATCAAGGCCGCCACGGACGAAACCCCCGGGGTATTTCGCGTCTTGGCACCACTGGCATTGATTGACCTGCCGTTCAGCCTGGTCGCCGATACGTTATTTTTGCCGTATACCCTGTTTGCTAAAGAACCGACTCGGAATTAGTTGGACCGGCCCCTAAATTCGGGGCTTCGGAGGTCTATAGGCTGGGCCATCCACATTCCCACGACCCGGAAACAAAGAGCCCGCACACTCATGACGAGGTGCGGGCTCTTGATGATTCAAGGGGGCAATCAGAGACGCATACCTTTGAACGGGTTCCAGCCTTGTTCGCCTTTCACTTCCTTGAGGTAGTACGCGTAGTTGGCCATCAGCGCGTACATCATCGACATGGCAACGCTCAGCCCCGTGCTCAACGGCCGCGGAAACTCCATGCCAATGATGGCGAAAATGACGCTCAAGGCGATGTTGATCGCCAGGAAAATACCCAGCAGCGCCAGGTTCTTCTTCCAGAGGCCCAGGACGAACAGGTAGATAGGGCCGAAGAAAAATGCGATCACGTTTGCATTGATGAGTATTTTTTTCTTGAAGCCAGGCAGCGCCTTGAAGGCTTCCTTGTAGCGCGGGTCGCTTGGCGCACCGTAGGTGTCAAAGAAGTCGAAGCGTTCCTGCCACTTGGCGCTGTATTTACCGTTGCTTTGTACTTGTTCAGTCGTGCTCATTTTCAAGGCTCCTGTTTTCCATAATTAACTTTTTCTTTCTTCCAAGAAATCCTGTGCTCTGGTTCAGAGCATTGGCTGCTTTGGTTTTTGTCGCAGAACGCGCGTGAATCTTCAGGGCGCCCATTTTGCCGCTTTATGGCTGGAGGTGTGGAACATTCCGCACTGGCCGCTTGTACGGTCGCCTGGTCTGTGACGGGCTTCACTCTATTGATTCGCTGGATTGCCCGGTAAAAAGTTTTCGGCATACAGAATCAGCCTCATACTCCCAGTTTTACACCGTGGATAACCAGAAGAGGCGATGTTTTGTCGAGCGATCAACCCCATTTGCATGAGCTAACGCTGAAGCACATTTACGACGGTTTCAAGCAACTGATCCCCATTTCTCTTTTTGTCGTCGTGTTCGGCGTTGCTTTCGGCCTGGCGGCTGCGCAAACGGGCTTGAGCGATGCGTCAGCCGTGCTCATGAGTACTCTGGTTTTTGCGGGCGCTTCTCAATTTGCCGCGCTGGATCTGTGGGGGCAGCAAGTGCCGGTCGTTCCGCTGATGATCACCGTTTTCGCGATCAACGCCCGGCACCTATTGATGGGCGCGACACTTTACCCGTGGTTGCGGGAGCTGCCCGTCGCCAAACGCTACGGTGTCATGCTGGTTGTTTCGGACGCCAACTGGGCCATGGCGATGCAGGCGTTCAGTCGGGGCAAACCGGGGCTGGGGATTCTATTCGGCGGCGGCATTGCGCTCTGGGTCACTTGGATCCTGGGCAGTTGGCTGGGGCTTCACTTTGGCAGCGCCATCGAGAACCCGGTCAGTTTCGGGCTCGATATGGTGATGGGCTGTTTCTTGTTGGCGATGGTCGTGGGCGGGAAAAAGAACCTGCGCATGTTCATCATCTGGACGGTGGCGGCCTGCTCATCGCTATTGGCCTTCTGGTATTTGCCGGCTAACAGCCATGTCGTGGTGGGCGCTTTGGCGGGAGGCGTTCTGGGCGCCGTGTGGATGGAGAAACAACGATGAACATTGAAACGGCGGGTTATGGCACCTTGCTTGTCATCTTGATCATGGCCGCAGTGACCTTGGCCACTCGGTGGGGCGGTGTTTTCGTGATGTCGTTCGTGCCGATCAACTATCGGGTGCAGCAGTTCATCACAGCCATGTCCGGCTCGGTGTTGGTGGCGGTACTGGCTCCGCTGGCGGTTAAAGGTGACAACGGCGCACGCCTGGCTTTGCTGGCCACCGCAATCGTCATGCTGACCCTTAAAAAGCCGTTGCCGGCAATCGCGGCCGGCATACTTGCAGCGGCTTTAGCCAGACAGTTTTGAACGGCCGAGTCGCCCGCTTACAAACGGGCGACGGAGGCTCATCAACGCCCAGGTCAAAAACTCAGCGCAGCCGCTTCCCCGAACGAGTGATCTTGTACACCTGTCATAAAATGCAGCGACATCTCTTGGGGCGCCTCGAGGGGGGGAATTTCAAAACTTCCCACCACCTGTCCCTGAAGCGCACTCAACCGCATCGACTCTTCTTCCTTTAACTTTGCCATTCTCGCGTGGTTCGCTGCGATTTCGTTGAGAGTTGACACGGTACATCTCCGTTTGCTGACCAAGCATTGATTAATTTGCCGCCGCGTCAGAATTATGTCGTTCTTGGCTGCTGAGACAGGCCAGTGCAAACCCTGAGCCAGACATGGTCGCCTGCAGATTCCACCATTTAACAGGTGACGAATGGTGGGAAGACGCGCATCGACGCTGGCAACGATGCAACCATGCCTCAAGAATAAGTCACTGATAATACAAGCCGAGGGTCAATCTGCATCGGTGCGGTAGACGCTTGTCCGCTGTGTTGATTGCCTGTTCATCACGACCACACCGACTCCGATCAGGCTGGTGACCACCGCCAGCAGCAGAATCACTTCCTGCGTCCCAACAGGCGCCGCCAACACCGCGACGAGCAAGCCCGCGAACGGTTGCGACAGGTTGTTGAGCAGCGTAATCACGCCGACGGTCTTGCCAAAGTCCTGTGGGGGAATGACCTGCTGACGGATGCTGCGCATGTACACGTTGAACATCTTGTCGAAGCCGACGATCAGCAGGAAACCGACGACGTAGCCCCAGAGGGTCGGGCTGAGCGCAGTGATGAAAGCGCCGACGGCAATCAGCGTGTAGGAGAGGGCGCCGAGAAGTTTCAAGGGCAAGGTGACCCGGGCCAGGAGAAACAGGATGACGATGGTGGTCACGGCACCGGCCGCCTGCAACCCGGCGTAATCATCTTTTCCGGCGCCATAATGGCCGATGACCATGGCTGCCGACGTGGCGAGGGTGACGCCGATGATCAGGTTGACGCCCACCGCCAGGCTGATGACTTTTTTCAGTTCCGCCAGGTTGCAAATGTGGCCCAGGGCAATGCGCAGCGGGTTCAACCAGAGGTCATGGTGCTGCTCGAAGGACTCAAGGGTGACCGAGCTGGTGCGCTGCCAGTACAACATGGCCAGGTCTGCCAGCAGGAACAGCCCGGCGATCGCCAGCACCACCCAGTGCCACGCCCACACCTCAAGCAGCAGCGCAGCGACCAGCGGGCCCAGTACCAAGCCGGTCTGGTCGGCGATTTGCGAATAGGACAGCGTCTTGGTGTAGGTGTAGTGCTTGAAGATGTAAGGCAAGACCACTTCGCGGGCCATGATGCCTTGGGTGGTCAACACGCCACAGAGGGCCGACAGTGCCACGATCCAATAGACACCGCCGAAGACGCCATGGAGCACGACTGCGACGCCGCAGGCTGCGGCGCGATAGACCTGGCTGATGTGCAGGATGCGAATCGGCGGGAACTTGTCGCACAGCGCGCCGCAGATCGGGAACGCCAAGTAGCGTGGCAAGGATTCGACAAAGAACGCCAGGCCCGCCCAGGAGACGCTGTTGGTGGTCTGGAAAACAATCAGCGGGACGATGAACAGCAAGATCTGATCGGCCAACCGCGAGAGGAACATCGAGACGAAAAAAGCCAGGTAATCCTTGCGCATGGAGCTCCTTGATTACGGTGTTCAGGTGTTTCCGGTCCAGGCAAGCGACGCGCAGCGTGATATGGAACTAATATCACCGTTAGTCTCTATATCTTTACAGGGGATGTCCCTTTTTCGAGAGAACTGCCATGTTCAAATCGCGCTCGTTGATTGCTGCTGTTACCTGTTTCGCCTTGGCGGCGGGCCCAGGCATTGTTGTCGCGGACCCGGGAAACGGCAAGGGAAACGCTCAATTTGATCAAGGGCCCGGTCAAGGGCAAGGAGGCAAGGGCGGGCAGGGCAACAAAGGTGGGCAAGGCAATCCTGGTAACAAGGGTAATCAGGGCGGTCAAGGCAATCCCGGCAACAAGGGCAACCAAGGCGGCAAGGGAAACCAAGGCGGTGGCGGTGATTGGCATAACGCCCCCAGCATCGACCGGGGCGGCATCCTGGGTGTGATTGGCGGTTATCGCGATTATTGGAGCCCCGGCCCGGCATTGCCGCCGGGCATCCAGAAAAATCTGGCCCGAGGCAAGCCGTTGCCACCTGGCATTGCCAAGAAGCTCGATGGCCGGCTGTTGGGGCGCTTGCCGCACTATGACGGTTATGAATGGCAGCAGGTCGGCACGGACCTGATCCTGGTGGCGATTGCCACTGGCATCATTTATGAAGTGCTCAACGGTGCGTTCGACTGAGCCGGTACTTCCAGTTAGGAAATGAAACCTGTGGGAGCGGGCTTGCTCGCGATAGCGGTGTGTCATTCAACGTTGATTTGGCTGACGCGACGCCTTCGCGAGCAAGCCCGCTCCTACAGGTTTTGTATCAGCTCTCCAGCTGCCGCAGGCGTTTGTACAAGGTATTGCGGCTGACCCCCAGTCGGCGCGCCAGGTGCGAGATATTCCCGCCCACGGCTTGCAACTGGCGGTTCAAGTCTTCGGCATCGTTGAGGTCCACCGTCAGTGGTTCAGGCGTTTCCACCGGTTCCATTTCCAGGTCGACAAAAAAGTCGTCGGGCAGGTGTTCCGGACGGATCGGCTGTTCCTCGGCCATCGCCAGGGCCACTTGCAGCACGCTGCTGACCTGTCGCAGGTTGCCCGGCCAGGGGTGGCGTTCAAACAGGTCCAATACCTCACGGCTCAGGCCGGCCCATTGGGTCGGTTCGCGGTGGTGTTCCCACAGGCGCTTGAACAGGGCCTGCTTGTCGCTGCGTTCGCGCAAGGGCGGCAGTTCCAGGGTCAGGCCGCCGATGCGGTAGTACAAGTCTTCGCGAAACCGCCCCAACTGCACCTGTTCGCGCAGCGAGCGGTTGGTGGCGGAGATGATGCGGATGTCCACCGGGAACAGCTCGGCGCTGCCCACCGGTTGCACGCAACGTTCCTGCAAGACTCGCAGCAGCCGGGCCTGGGTCGGCAGGGGCATGTCGCCGATCTCGTCGAGGAACAGCGTGCCGCGGTCGGCCTTGCGGATCAGGCCAATGCTGCCTTTCTGGTTGGCGCCGGTGAACGCGCCTTTTTCATAACCGAACAATTCCGACTCCACCAACTCGGCGGGGATCGCGGCGCAGTTCACGGCAATGAATGGCTGCTTGGCGCGCGAACTGGCCTGGTGCAGGGCCTTGACGAACACTTCCTTGCCGACGCCCGTCTCGCCATGGATCAACAGTGGAATGTCCTTCTCCAGCAAGCGCTCGGCCTGGCGCACGGCTTTCTCCACGCGGCTGTCACCGAAGTGCAGGGTGTTGAGGCCGATGATGTTGCTGGCGGGGGCCGGCGCAGGCGTTGCTTCGGTGAACACGCGTGCCCTGATCGACACCTGACTCGGGCGCCTGAGCAAACATTGGAATCGATTGCTGCCAGACGCTTGCAGGGCGAACGGCAGGCCGTCGGGTTGGTTCAGCAGTTCCAGCAGCGACACCTTGAACAGGCTTTCGATGCTGACCCGTGACAAGCTCAGGCCCAGCAGGTTATCCGCGCGTCGATTCGCCGAGAGCACCTGGCCGCTTTCATCAAAAATCAACAGCCCGGCCCACTGGCTGTCGAGGTTGTTCAAACCGGTGTTGAACGTCAGTTGGAAGTGTTCACCGCGAAACAGGTTGAGGATCAACCGGTTCTCCACGGTCTGGCTCATCATCTTGACCATGCCCAGGGTGTGGGACGGCGGCAGGTAGCTGTCGCTGGAGACGTCCAGCACGGCGATGACCTTGCGCTCGGCATCGAAGATCGGCGCGGCGGAGCCGGTCATGAAGCGGTTGGCCTTGAGGAAGTGTTCATCGTGTTCGATGTGCACCGCCTGTTCGCAGGCCAGCGCGGTGCCGATGGCGTTGGTGCCGGTGCAGCGCTCCATCCAGCTCGCCCCGGCGCTGAAACCATGGGCCAGTTTCGGCTCGATGAAGCGCTGGGTGCCCCAGGAGGTCAGCACTTGGCCCTGGTTGTCGGCCAGCATGATCAGGCAATTGGAGTTGCTGAGGATGTTCTCGTAATACGGCAAGACCTCCTGATGGGTGGTCTGCACCAGCGAATGCTGGCTTTCCAGCAAGTGGGCGATGCCTTGGGCGGGCAACTGATCGAAGGCCGGCACGCTCTGGTGATTCAGGCCGAAGGCGCGGCAACGGGACCAGGAAGCCTGGATGATGGCCTCGTGGGACAAGGCAGGAGCAGGTGCGGCCATGGGGCACTCTCGCAGGAGCTGTTTTTATTGTTGTGGCAAGTCTCGCACAGACTCCTTGTGCTGGGGCAGGCCTGAATACCACTTCATACACAGATCCTGTGGGAGCGGGCTTGCTCGCGAAAGCGTCGTGACAGTCGACATTTGTGCTGGCTGACACAGCGCCTTCGCGAGCAAGCCCGCTCCCACAGGATCGCAGCCAGGCTAGCCGAAAACGTTCTTTCAGTGTTGTTCAAAATTGTTCATTGTCAACCCGTCCATTGTTCAGTTGTTCATTCCTGATTGTTCACTTCTGTTCATCAACGAACGCCTTTTGCCTGCCAATCCAGGAAAAAATCAACTTGATCAAGGGTTTGTGATTTCTGGCACGGCTTTCGCTTTTAAGCTCGGGTCGCTTGACTCCAAATAATAAAAAGGCCGAGCCATGTCATTAAAGCTTGAGCACATCTGTCGCACCGTCGAAGGCCAGACCTGGATCGACGATGCCAATCTGAGTTTCGAACCCGGATCCTTCAACGTCCTGTTGGGCCGCACGCTGTCCGGCAAGACCAGCCTCATGCGCCTGATGGCCGGTCTGGACAAACCCGACAGCGGCCGCATCCTGATGAACGGCGTCGACGTCACCCACCGTCCGGTGCGGTTGCGCAACGTGTCGATGGTTTACCAGCAGTTCATCAACTACCCGACCATGACCGTTTTCGAAAACATCGCCTCGCCGTTGCGCCAGGCCGGTGTGTCCGAAGAAATCATCCAAAGCAAGGTCCTGGAAACCGCAAAAATGTTGCGGATCGAGAAATTCCTCAAGCGCCATCCACTGGAGTTGTCCGGCGGCCAGCAGCAGCGCACGGCCATGGCCCGGGCCTTGGTCAAGGACGCCGAGCTGATCCTGTTCGACGAGCCTTTGGTGAACCTCGACTACAAGCTGCGCGAAGAGCTGCGCCAGGAAATGCGCGAGCTGTTTCAGGCCCGCCACACCATCGCCGTCTACGCCACCACCGAGCCTAACGAGGCACTGGCCTTGGGCGGCACCACCACGATCCTCCACGAGGGCCGGGTGATTCAGAGCGGCAAGTCGTCTTCCGTCTACCACCAGCCGCAAACCGTGCTGGCCGCCGAGCTGTTTTCCGAACCACCGATCAACCTCATGCCGGGTCGTATTGCCGGTAATGAAGTCAGCTTCGCCAATTTCGTGCATTTCCCGCTGAACGTCGACCTGCGCCCGGTGGGCGAGGGTGAGTTTCGTTTCGGCGTGCGCCCCAGCCATATTTCCCTGGTGCCAAGCAATGACGACGACCTCGAACTGGCGGTGACCGTCGAGGTGGCCGAGATCAGCGGCTCGGAGACGTTCCTGCATGTGCGCAACGAACATTTCCTGCTGGTGCTGCACTTGCCAGGGGTGCATGAGTACGACGTGGACGCGCCGATCCGCATCTACATTCCGACCCATAAACTGTTTGTCTTCGATGCCCAAGGCAAGCTGGTCCAGGCCCCGGGCCTGCGTATTGCGAGGGTTGCCTGATGGCTGAAATTCGTTTGCAGAACCTTGCCCACAGCTACACCAGCACCCCGGCGGGCCCCGAGGACTATGCGATCCGCGAGATGAACCATATCTGGGAGCAGGGCGGCGCCTATGCGCTGCTCGGCCCTTCGGGCTGCGGCAAATCCACCTTGCTCAACATCATTTCCGGCTTGCTCAGCCCTTCCGAAGGGCAGGTGATGTTCGACAGCAAAGTCGTCAACGACCTGACCCCGGAACGCCGGAACATCGCCCAGGTGTTCCAGTTCCCGGTGGTCTACGACACCATGACGGTGTTTGACAACCTGGCGTTCCCGCTGCGCAACCAGGGCATGGCCGAGGCGAGGGTCCACACCAAGGTGCAGGAAATCGCCGAGGTCCTGGACCTGCAGAACCTGCTGGACAAAAAGGCCCGCAACCTCACCGCCGATGAGAAACAGAAAGTCTCCATGGGCCGCGGGTTGGTGCGCGACGATGTGTCGGCGATCCTGTTCGACGAACCGCTGACGGTGATCGACCCGCACCTGAAATGGAAACTGCGGCGCAAGCTCAAGCAGATCCACGAGCAGTTCAACATCACCATGGTCTACGTCACCCACGACCAGTTGGAAGCCTCGACGTTCGCCGACAAGATCGCGGTGATGTACGGCGGCCAGATCGTGCAGTTCGGCACGCCTCGGGATTTGTTCGAGCGCCCCAGCCACACCTTTGTCGGCTACTTCATCGGCAGCCCGGGGATGAACCTGATCGAGGTCACGGCGCAGCCCGGTGGCGTCGGCTTCGCCTCGACCCATTTGCCCCTGTCGGACACCTTGCAACGGCGTATCGCCGAAGCCGAGGGCAAAAGCCTGAAGGTCGGCATTCGCCCCGAGTTCGTGCATGTCTGGGATGGCCCTTACGACGACGCGATGCGGGCCGACGTGGTCCACGTCGAAGACCTGGGCACCTACAAGATCCTGACCCTCAACCTCGATGGCGCACCGCTGAAGGTCCGCCTGGCCGAAGACAAGCCTGTACCGGAAGGCACGGCGTACATCAGTTTCCCGGCGCAATGGCTGATGGTCTATGCCGATGAATATCTGCTCGAATCCACTGGCGAGGTGCAGCCATGAACAAGGTGCAGAACAACAAGGCCTGGTGGCTAGTGCTGCCAGTATTCCTGCTGGTGGCCTTCAGCGCCGTGATCCCGATGATGACGGTGGTCAACTATTCGGTGCAGGACATCTTCGATCAGTCCAGCCGCTACTTCGTCGGCGCCGATTGGTACAAGCAGGTGCTGCTCGATCCACGGCTGCACGATTCGCTGCTGCGCCAATTCATCTACTCGGCGTGCGTGCTGCTGATCGAAATTCCCCTGGGCATCGCCATCGCCCTGACCATGCCGACCAAGGGCAAGTGGTCGTCCCTGGTGCTGATCATCCTGGCGATTCCGTTGCTGATCCCGTGGAACGTGGTTGGCACCATCTGGCAGATTTTCGGCCGCGCCGACATCGGTTTGCTGGGCTCCACCCTTAACGGCCTGGGCATCAATTACAACTATGCGGCCAACACCATGGACGCCTGGGTCACCGTGCTGGTGATGGACGTCTGGCACTGGACGTCGTTGGTGGCGCTGCTGTGTTATTCGGGGCTGCGGGCGATTCCCGACGTCTATTATCAAGCGGCGCGGATCGACCGGGCGTCCAACTGGGCGGTGTTCCGGCACATCCAGTTGCCGAAGATGAAGAGCGTGCTGCTGATCGCCGTGATGCTGCGCTTCATGGACAGCTTCATGATTTACACCGAGCCGTTCGTGCTCACCGGCGGCGGGCCGGGTAACGCCACCACGTTCCTCAGTCAGACCCTGACGCAGATGGCCATCGGCCAATTCGACCTGGGCCCGGCGGCGGCGTTTTCCCTGGTGTACTTCCTGATCATTCTGTTGGTGTCCTGGCTGTTCTACACCGCCATGACGCACTCCGACGCCAACCGTTGAGGCCCGCACAATGAGCAAGAGAAAGCTGATACCCCTGCTGATCTACATCCTGTTCCTGCTGGTGCCCATCTACTGGCTGCTGAACATGTCGTTCAAGAGCAACACCGAGATCCTTGGCGGCCTGACCCTGTGGCCCCACGATTTCACCTTCCACAACTACAAGGTGATCTTCACCGACCCGAGCTGGTACACCGGTTACCTCAACTCGCTGTACTACGTGAGCCTGAACACGGTGATTTCCCTGGGCGTTGCGTTGCCGGCGGCCTATGCGTTTTCCCGTTATCGGTTCCTGGGGGACAAGCACCTGTTCTTCTGGCTGCTGACCAACCGGATGGCGCCACCGGCGGTGTTCCTGTTGCCGTTCTTCCAGCTGTATTCGTCCATCGGCCTGTTTGACACCCATATCGCCGTGGCCCTGGCTCACTGCCTGTTCAACGTGCCGTTGGCGGTGTGGATCCTCGAAGGGTTCATGTCCGGGGTGCCGAAAGAAATTGACGAGACCGCCTACATTGACGGCTACAGTTTCCCCAAGTTCTTCGCCAAGATCTTCATTCCGTTGATCGGCTCCGGCATCGGCGTCACGGCATTTTTCTGCTTCATGTTTTCCTGGGTCGAGCTGTTGCTGGCCCGTACGCTCACCTCGGTGAATGCCAAGCCGATCGCGGCGGTCATGACCCGTACGGTGTCGGCGTCCGGTATCGACTGGGGGGTGCTGGCGGCGGCGGGGGTGTTGACCATCCTGCCGGGCATGCTGGTGATCTGGTTCGTTCGCAACCACGTGGCCAAGGGCTTTGCCCTGGGCCGGGTCTGAGGAGTCGATGATGGAATGGATGAACTGGACCGTCCCGACGGCGGCGTTTTTTGGTGTCATCGCCTTGCTGCTGGTGGGCATGACGACGTGGGAATTGCGTTCGCCGAGTATCCCTCGGCGTGGTTTCCTGCCGATTGCCACGACCCGTGGCGATCGGTTGTTTATTGGTCTTCTCGGTAGCGCCTATCTGCACCTGCTGGTGATTGGCGTGACCGACTGGAGCATCTGGATAGCGTTCGCGTTGTCTTTGGTGTGGCTGTTGGCAGTGATGCGGTGGGGCTAATCGCGACAACGCGACGATCAGGCTCTTAAACCCAAACAGGAGAGGTCTCTATGTTCGATAAAAACAATAAGCTGCGACATAGCGTTTCATTGGCAGCCATGCTGGCACTCAGCGGGCTGAGCGCTACGGCCTGGGCCGACGCCTATGAAGACGCCGCTAAAAAATGGATCGGCAGTGAATTCAAGCCGTCGACCCTGACAGCCGAGCAGCAGCTTGAAGAATTGAAGTGGTTCATCAAGGCCGCCGAACCGTTTCGCGGGATGAAAATCAACGTGGTGTCGGAAACCATCGCCACCCACGAGTATGAATCCAAGGTATTGGCCAAGGCCTTTAACGAAATCACCGGGATCCAGCTGACTCACGACCTGCTTCAGGAAGGCGACGTGGTGGAGAAGCTGCAGACCCAGATGCAGTCGGACAAGAATATCTATGACGGCTGGGTCAACGACTCGGACCTGATTGGCACGCACTTTCGCTACGGCAAGACCGAGTCGATCACCGACCTGATGGCCAACGAAGGCAAGAACTTCACTTCGCCGACCCTGGACCTGAAGGACTTCATCGGTATTTCCTTCACCACCGCGCCGGACGGCAAGGTTTATCAACTGCCCGACCAGCAGTTCGCCAACCTGTACTGGTTCCGCGCCGACTGGTTCGAGCGTGCGGACCTGAAGGCCAAGTTCAAGGAAAAGTACGGCTACGAGTTGGGCGTACCGGTGAACTGGTCGGCCTATGAAGACATCGCCAAGTTCTTCTCCGAAGACGTCAAGGAAATCGACGGCAAGCGCGTCTACGGCCACATGGACTACGGCAAGAAAGACCCGTCCCTGGGCTGGCGCTTCACCGATGCCTGGTTCTCCATGGCCGGTGGCGGCGACAAGGGCCTGCCCAACGGTTTACCCGTGGACGAGTGGGGCATTCGTGTCGAGGACTGCCATCCGGTCGGTTCCAGCGTGACCCGTGGCGGCGACACCAATGGTCCTGCGGCCGTGTTCGCCACCACCAAATACGTGGATTGGATGAAGAAATACGCGCCACCGGAAGCGGCGGGCATGACCTTCTCCGAATCCGGCCCGGTGCCGTCCCAAGGCAACATCGCCCAGCAGATTTTCTGGTACACCGCTTTCACCGCCGACATGACCAAGCCGGGCCTGCCGGTGGTGAATGCCGACGGCACGCCGAAATGGCGCATGGCGCCTTCGCCACGCGGTCCGTATTGGGAAGAGGGCATGAAGCTGGGGTATCAGGACGTGGGTTCGTGGACGTTCATGAAGTCCACGCCTGAGAAGCAGAAACTCGCGGCCTGGCTCTACGCGCAGTTCGTGACGTCCAAGACGGTATCGTTGAAGAAGACCATCGTCGGCCTGACGCCGATTCGTGAGTCGGACATCAACTCCCAGGCCCTGACCGACCTGGCGCCGAAGCTCGGTGGCCTGGTGGAGTTCTACCGCAGCCCGGCCCGCGTGCAATGGACCCCGACCGGGACCAACGTGCCGGACTACCCACGCCTGGCGCAACTGTGGTGGAGCCACATCGCCGAAGCGGCCAGCGGCGAGAAGACCCCTCAGCAGGCCCTCGACGGGTTGGCCAAGGACCAGGACGCGATCATGACGCGCCTGGAACGCTCCAAGGCCCAAGCCACCTGCGCACCTAAGATGAACCCTGAGCGCGACGCGCAATACTGGTTCGACCAGCCGGGTGCTCCGAAGCCGAAACTGGCGAACGAGAAGCCGAAAGGCGAAACCGTGAGCTACACCGAGCTGTTGAAGTCGTGGGAGGCGGCCCGCAAGTAAAGCCCCCGCTGTGAGTGTGAAAACGGCACCGAAAGGTGCCGTTTTTTTGTCTGGGTTTACGGCGACAGACAGGCCCACCGCCTTCGCGAGCAGGCTCGCTCCCACAG
>NZ_JABWRA010000086.1:0-15391 GCF_014268705.1 Pseudomonas sp. SWRI179
GCGTAACGCCGCCGCTGGAATGGAGCCGAACCCGTGGCTGGCAGTGGGCCCATCGTAACCCGTTGCAACGGGACAACCTGTCATTGCTGCGTAATTTTGCCGAGACGCCGGCCGAACTGGACGACGCTGCGATTCTCGCGGTGCAACGCCAGGTCGGCATCAGCGAGGCGCACTTGCGTTATCTGCAAGTCGAGGGAAAACCGTTGCCGGCGATATTATCGGATGCGTTGGACGAAGCCTGGAACTGGCAGCAGGTGCGGCGCACCATTGGGCGCCTGAGTCGGGATCAAGCACCTGGCGGGGTGCATTTTCGCAGCGTGCAGATGCTCCTGGAGCTGCCAGGCTGGCCGCAGGACATTGCGGTACGTTATCACGATGGCGTGCAGTTTTACCCGATGGGCAATGCCGCCGGCACGCGTGTGCTCCTGTTAAGCAAACTGGACCTTGAGAATGACGCCTGGGCGGCGCGCATCCTCACCCGTATGGGAATGGACGAGCAGACGGCCCTGCTGGGGCAAAGTAGCTTCGGCCTGTCTTCGGCGGAACGTAGCCGTCTCTTGTCCGGGCGCTGGGCCCGGCATCTACAAGCCAACACTCAGCGGGTAACGGCCGGCATGGCCCGCGCCACGACGATCGATCCGTTGGCTGCGCCCTTGGTCCGGGATTTTCCTGGGCTGCCGCAAACCTTGGCGAATGAACTCGCCAGCCAGGCCGCGGGGCAGGATCGGGTTCGCCTGTTGCAAGGGCACGTGAGCGAAAACCTCGGCCGTCAATGCGCTGAAACCCTGCGGGAATTGCGCCTGGGCCGAGCCTTGCGGGCCTTGGAACGCGGTGAAAGCAGCGCTGACCGTGACCGTCTGGTCATGGGACTGATCGGCGAAATGCCTAAACTGCAAGGTCGGGTGCGCCTGCGCCTGTTCCAGCGTGAACTGAGCAGTCCACTTGACGTGGGTGCAACAGGACCGTTGAAGACCCTTCGCCAGGAGGGCGACGCGTACCGTCCCTTCGATGAACAGGGAAACGAACTGGCGGACGCGCTGAGCCTGGAAGATGCATTGCTCAGGGCGATGCCGGACGATGCGCGCCAGGCGTTGGGCTTGAACATCTGGGAAGGGACCCGGCTTCGTACAGAGCTGCTTGCACAAGCCCTGGCTGATCGGCAAGGGCTGCGTCGTTACCTGATGATGAGGGGACTCGGCACGGGTGGGGTACGCCCGCAATGGCTGAACGGACGCCTGGGCTATCCACTCAGTGGCCGTGGACGGCTGCCGTTGGAGGTTTGGCATGGCAGTCTCAATCAGCGTCTTGAGCGGCTATACCCCGCCCATGCGGGGGGGGAGCTGCAACGGCTTCGAGACAATCTGACCGAGCAGGCCCAGCGCCAAAACATCAGCGTGGAAACGTTGATCACCCAGCTGGAAAACGAGTGGACGGAACTGGACCAAGGACTGCGCCAGTGGGAAATCTTCGAGGGGGTCCATCATCCCGCCGAAAACAACTTCGACGTCGAGGGGAGGCTTTCGCTGCGCAGGGACATTGCAATGCGCATTCGCCGGGCCTGGTGGCGCGCACCGGACCCCAGTGGAGATAGCAATGAGCTGACCTTACGGCTTATGGGGCAGCGACTTGGTCATTTGCCGCCGATTAACGCACGATTCGAGCACATCGAGCAGCTGATCCTGACGGACATGGGCCTGAGCGAGGATCCTTCGGACTTCATCCGGCTGTTTCCCAACACCGAATTGTTGGACTTGGAACGTAACCAGCTCACTGCAATACCATCGGTAGTCGGGGAGCTGGGTGAACTGGTCGAGCTGTCGCTTGACGGGAATCCACTCCACATGACTGCGGATATGTTCGCGCCCCTCCTTGGCGTCGATTTAGCGCCAAGCCTGGAAACGCTGGACCTGTCCAGAGTCCTTACGGGAACAGCTGGCCCTGAAGTCATTAGCGCCATTAGTCGTCTTGCGGAGCTGCCCTCGCTGAATGAGCTTCTTTGGACCGATAATCTGGATTTTACCCCGGGCCAGCTACAGGCCATCACGGCTTTACCTGGGTTGCGCGCGCTGGATCTGTCGCGCTGCGGCCTGCGGCTGGATGAACAGGGCAGCGCATTTTTGCGCACGGCCACGGACCTGGAGGAACTCAGCCTTAATGGGAACAATTGCAGTCAACTACCTCCACTGCCCGAACTGGTAGCTCTACGCGATCTGGAAATGACCAATGCAGGGCTCACACGGGTGCCAGCGCTGGCGCTGGCGGTGCTGTCCCAGTCGCCGGGCGAAGAAATCGTCGTAGACCTCAGCAACAACCGTATCACTGATATCCGGGATGATCTGCTTCCCCTCATCGCTCGGTTGGAGGGGGGCACCGTCGGGCTGTTGCTTGAGGACAATCCATTGCCCAGCACCCAAATCAGTGCCCTGCGCAGCCGCAATCCCGAGGCGTTCAGGTACACAGTCGACGATTGGTTGTATATCAACCCGGGACTGCGAAGCGCTTTGGAAGAGGCTCGTGATGACGCGGGGGGACGACGCTTCATCGACTGGTTTTCCGGCACCATGCGCGAGGCGGATACCGATACGGCTAACGGATTGACCTTCGAAGATCGCTACAGAGCTGCCGCAATTCTGCAGCACTACGTTGGGTACCGGAATGCTCATGCA
Organism: Pseudomonas sp. SWRI179; assembly: GCF_014268705.1. Taxonomy (NCBI): domain Bacteria; kingdom Pseudomonadati; phylum Pseudomonadota; class Gammaproteobacteria; order Pseudomonadales; family Pseudomonadaceae; genus Pseudomonas; species Pseudomonas sp. SWRI179. The sequence continues at coordinate 2,667 of NZ_JABWRA010000086.1, forward strand.
CCTCTCTCAAGAGTCATCGCCGATTTCGACTTGCAAATGGCCCAGCTGCGCACACGCCTGCAAGCGCGCATTCTGGAAAGGCAGCCTCCAGACCTCCTGGAGCTGGAAGTTCATTTCATGATGTTCGAATCGGCGCTTCGCGCGCGCCTTGAACAACAATCCGTACCGTTCAGCAGTTTTCTAAACGATCATTACCTTTATTGGAACCACACGCTGGCCCAGCGTTACCCCAATCCCGTGCAACGCCAGGCGTATGCCACACGAGAGGCGTTCATCAACTGGCTCAGCGACGCCCAGGACACGTTCAACAACAACGACCACATGCCCCGCGTTGGAGAACTGACCTGGCGGCCCTATCTTGGACTGATGTCCGGTGAATGGCCCCATCAGCTATCGGCCTGGGAGGTCGTCGAAGGTGACTTGGTGGACGCCTTCAGCGACCCCGTGGATCCGTCCCGTTGGCCACAGGTATTGCTGGATAACCTTGCGCACCCTGACGCCGACTTGCCGAGCGCCTGGGAACAGGTTGAGGAAAACGGCCAATTGACTTGGCGTCGCGCAAGGCTTGACGCAGTGGCAGACGTGGATTGGCGCTCAGGCCAGCCGGTGATGCTCAGTGAGGATCAGCTGCGGCGCACCATGGCGATCTACCGGTCAGTCAAGAGCCGGGAAATCGAGACGCTGGTTCGCCGGATTACGACTGGCATGGTCGACCCGTGGTGGGCGCAGCGGCCACGATAATCGTCATCGAGGTGTTGACGGGGCGGCGGAATCGGCGTTTCCCGCTGTCCTGTCGAGGTGCTGCGCAGCGGCAACGCTACCGGACCGTTTCACGTTGCGGACAACGTGAAACACGTCTAGCTGTGGGCAAGATCCGTCAAATAGTGGAAATGTGTAATCCCGGTACGAAGTTTCAGCCGATGGGCGGGGCGTCACGCTTGAACACCAAGGCCTTCAAACCACAGGCGGGGTCCGCATCTGGAAACTCCGGAGGGTTTGCCAGTCGCTCTTCGAGTGTCAGGCCAGGGGCTTCACGCGTGACGCCTTCGATAAGGAAATCCGGGCCGGTGGCCGGGTCGTTGCTGCAAGCCAATACCTTGCCGTGGGCGGTCAGCAGTTCCGGTAATCGGCGCAATACCCGCTGGTAGTCCTTGGTCAGCAGGAAACTGCCCTTCTGGAAGGTGGGCGGATCGATGATCACCAGGTCGTAGGGGCCGCTGTTGATCACCTTGCCCCAGGACTTGAACAGGTCGTGGCCGAGGAAAGTCACCTGGCTCAGGTCGTGGCCGTTCAGGCGATGGTTGTCGCGGCCGCGGCTCAGGGCCGCCCGGGACATGTCCAGGTTGACCACATGCTGCGCGCCCCCGGCAATCGCCGCCACCGAGAAACCGCAGGTGTAGGCAAACAGGTTCAGCACCCGCTTGCCATTGGCGTTGGCCCGCACCCAGTCGCGACCGTAGCGCATGTCGAGGAACAGGCCGTTGTTCTGCTTTTTGCCCAGGTCGATCCGGTAACGCAAGCCGCCTTCGGTCAGGGTCCATTCATCAATGGGCTCACCCACTAGCCACTGGGTCAGGCTATCGGGCAAGTAGCGGTGCTGCATGGCGAGGGTGTGGGCCTTGCTGTGTTGCCAGGCCGGCGACGTGGTCAATGCCATCAGCATTGCGCGCAAATCGTCAAGATGCGTGGAGTCCGGTTCCTTGAACAGCGAGACCAGCACCACCCCTTGCAACCAGTCGACCGTGACCTGCTCCAGCCCCGGCCAGCAGCGCCCACGGCCATGGAACAGACGGCGGGTCTCTTCCGGCACCGATGCCAGGGCGGTCAGCAAATGGTCGTGAAGGGTTTGAAGGGCTACGCAATTCATTCAGGCAACGCCAGGGATTCGAAAGGCCGGCATTTTAACCGTCGCCGACCCTGGTGCAATCCCTGTGGCGAGGGAGCTTGCTCCCGCTGGGCTCTGTAGGAGCTGGCGAAGCCTGCGATCTCTTGATCTTGATCTTTCGATTCAATTGTCAGTGGAAAGATCGCAGCCTCGCTTCGCTCGGCAGCTCCTACGGCGGGAGCAAGCTCCCTCGCCACAAAGGTGCTACTAGCCGCCGCTTGTGGCCAGGATGCTCGCCACCTGTTGCGGCTGGCAGTTGAGATAGGCCGATCGCTTGAGCCAGCTCGGGTCCGGGTACCAGGAAAACATGAATTGCCCGCCCTTGAGCTTGTCGATCACCTGGCGCGCCACTTGCGGGCGTACGGCAGGGCAGCCCTGGCTGCGCCCGATGCGTCCCTGGCGCACGCTCCACAACGGGTTCACGTAGTCGGCGGCATGGATCACGATCGCCCGGTCGCGGGCCAGGTCATTGAAGCCCGGCTCCAGGCCATCCATGCGCAGTGAATAACCGTGGGCGCCCTGGTAGCTTTCCTGGGTGCGAAACAGGCCCAGGCTGGATTGGTAGCTGCCCAGGCGATTGGAGAACTGCGTGGCGAAATTTTCTCCGGATTTCTGCCCATGGGCCACCAGATCGCGCAACACCAGCTTCTTTTGCCGCAGGTCGAAGATCCACAGGCGCCGGGCCGTGGAGGGTTGCGAGTAGTCGATGACCGCCAGGTGGCGGGCTTGGCCGGCGCCATTGGCGACCGCGCATTGCATGGCGCTCAAGGCACTTTTCAGCGCCAGGGGATTGAGTTCCGGCGCTGCCTGGGCGAGGCTGTGGTAAAGCGTCTTCGACTTGGCCTTTTTTTCCGCCAGTGTCGGGCTGCAAATGATACCCAGGCCCAGCATGACCAGGCAAAATCGGCGCAAAAAGCCCGATACAGGCGAAGCGGTTCCAGCGTGGTGTTCGTTAGCGGCATCCCGTCCGATTGTGTTTGTCTGCATGATGGCGGGTCGTACCTGTCGCAAAATTCACCGTCAACGAGACGGCCATGGATTGGAGTAAAGCAGTTGTTCAAAAAGTCCGCATGTTACCTGAGCCTTTTATTGCTCACGGCGCCATTGGTCGCCAAAGCCGAGGGCGGCGACCCGGCTCTGGTGCAGACCACGCTGGCGCAACTGGCGGTCGCGTGCCCGAACGTCGCGGTGGGCGTCGATTTTCCGACGCAGCTTGACTTACAGGCGTTCTACCAGCAAAACGCAGGCCAGGAAGTCTGGGCGGACGACGAACGACGGGGAGCGTTGCAGCTCCAGTTGCAGCAGTTGGCCGACGACGGCCTGGATCCGGCTCGTTATAGCCTGCCGGTCGGGGACGCGGCCCAAGGCCTTCATTGCACCGACATCGCCATCAGCCAGCGCTACCTGCGAGCTTTGCATGACCTGCGTTTCGGCTACTTGCCCCAAGACCGACTGGAGCCTGTATGGAAAGCCAACCCACCGCCACAGGATCACCCGGCCGTGGTGCTGGCCATCGCCGGGCTGGGCCTGCAAAACCTCGCCGACGCCTTTGAACAGGCGCGGCCGAACCTGGACCTTTACCGCAACCTGCGCGGTCTCTATGCCCGGCTACGGCAACAGCCGCTGGCCGAATGGCAAGCGGTGCCAGGCGGGCCGTTGCTGCAACCGGACAAACAGGACGCCCGTGTCCCCGCCCTGGCCCAGCGCCTGTTCAACGAGGGGTACTTGAGTACGCCGCCGCAGGTCAGCGACGAGCATTACAGCCCCATGTTGGTGGAGGCGATGAAGAGCTTCCAGGCCCGGCATTCGCTACAGGCCGATGGCGTGGTCGGGCCGTGGACCGTCACCGAGCTGAACATCAGCCCGGCCATGCGCCGAGAGCAGTTGCGCATCAATCTAGAGCGCATGCGTTGGCTGGCCCAGGATGTGGAAACCGACAGCGTCCTGGTCAACGTGGCCGCGGCGCAGTTGACGGTTTACCAGGGCGGCGCGCCGGTCTGGCAAACCCGCACCCAGGTGGGCCGGGCGCAACGGCAGACGCCGTTGCTCAAATCCCATGTCACTCGACTGACGCTCAACCCGACCTGGACCATTCCGCCGACCATCATGCGCGAGGACAAACTGCCCGAGATCCGCCGTGATCCGGAGTTTCTCACTCGCCACAACCTACGGATCCTCGACAGTGAAGGACTGCCGTTGCTGGCGGAGGACATCGACTGGGAGCACCCGGGCAACCTGATGCTTCGCCAGGACCCGGGCCCGAAGAACCCGTTGGGCAAAATGGCGATCCGCTTCCCCAATCCGTTCTCGGTGTACCTGCATGACACGCCGAGCCAGTCGCTGTTCAGCAAAGGTCCGCGGGCCTTCAGCTCAGGTTGCGTGCGGATCGAGCAAGTGATGCACCTGCGCGACCTGCTGGTCAGCCCGGCTGAACGGGCCCGCACCGACACCTTGCTGGCCAGTGAATCGACCCACGAGTTCAGGCTGGCCCGGCCCATGCCGATCCTGCTGGGTTACTGGACAGCACAAGCAGACAGCCAGGGCCAGGCGGTGTACATCCCAGATATCTACGGGCGTGACGCAACGCTGTCCGCCGCCCATGGTCGTGCGCTGTGAACGCTTGGTTCTGAGCTCAGGCGCATGCAATAGCGGGCGCCTGTGTGGTTTCATCAAGCGTTGCGAACAACCGCTGGCCGATAACGCCGGCGGCTCGCAAAAGCGCTTGCGGATCGGCCGTTTCCGAGTCGAGCAAACGCTGGGAACTCACCACTTGGGCGCCGCAATAACCGAAAATGCCATGGTCGATCTGCGTGGTCATCGCCTGATCGTAGCCGTGACGTTGAAAGCTGTCGGCATCGGCACCGCCGACTCCCACCAAGTGAACCCGCAAGTGTTGCAGCTTCTGGATAAACGGTTTGTCGAGGCTGAAATCGAACGCCCAACCGTTGGAAAACACCCGGTCGATCCAGCCCTTGAGCAATGCTGGCATGGACCACCAATAAATCGGATAGACCAATACCAGCGCGTCGGCTCGGTCAATCCTGGCTTGTTCGGCCAGCACATCCGCAGGCGGCAGGGCCTCGCGGTGGTGTACCGCATGGTCGGCGAAACTGAAGCGCGGATCGAAACCTTCAGCGGCCAGGTCGGCAATCTCAAACGTATCTAAAGAGTTGGCCAGGGTAATGCCCTCGGCGATTTTCCGGGCCAGGCTGTGGGTGAGGGAGCGTGGATCGTGGTGAGCCACAACGATGAGTGCATGCATGGCGAAACTCCTTCTGGTCACGAGGTCTTGAAAACAGGTATGCTTAAGTTACGCTTAGTAAGTTGCGGTTGGTAAAGTTAGCATGTCAAGCATTGACGAATATTCGCCGCCTTCACCACGTCGTCGTTTGTCCCGGCAGGACCGGCAGCGCCAATTGCTGGAGGTTGCCTGGCGGCTGGTGCGGGAGGAGGGCAGTGATGCTCTTACGTTGGCGCGGCTGGCGGACCAGGCCGGGGTGACCAAGCCCATCGTCTATGACCACTTCATCACCCGATCCGGGCTGTTGGCGGCGCTGTACCAGGATTTCGATGCCCGCCAGACCGCGCTGATGGACGCTGCCCTGGAGGCCAGCGACGCCACCTTGCAAAGCCGGGCGGCGGTGATCGCTTCGTCCTACGTCGAGTGCGTGCTGCTGCAAGGTCGGGAGATTCCCGGGGTGATCGCGGCGCTGACCAGTTCGCCGGAGCTGGAGCGCATCAAGCGCGAATACGAGGGAATTTTCCTCGACAAGTGCCGCGTGGTGTTGGAGCCGTTTGCGGGTACCAAGGGCGTCGGCCAGGCGGGTTTGCGAGCGATGCTGGGGGCGGCGGAGGCGTTGTCCAATGCGGCCGCCACCGGGGAAATCAGCGCTGACGAGGCGAAGCAAGAGCTGTTTGTCAGCATTGTTGCGATGGTGGGTAGGACCGTCGACACCTCTCCAAGCTGAGCCCACGCTATCGCGCGCAAGCTTTGCTCCCACTGTCGTTTTGTGTTGCCTGAGAATATCTGCGCCAAAGCCCCTGTGCCCCCGTGAGAGCAAAGCTTGCTCGCGGCCAGGGGTTGTTGATTGAGTACATATCCATTGCTGCGGTAACGGATATGCACACAATCCAACAGCGCAGCCCGAATCAATAAACCTGCGAACGCAACAACTGCTCAATCGTATCAATCAGCTCATCATAGGAAACCGGTTTGCCAATGTGCTGATCAAACCCCGACTGCCGGGACTTCTGCATGTCCACCGACGCCCCATACCCCGTCAACGCAATGGCCGGAATGTGTTTGACATGGGGCAACTTGCGCAATGCCTGCATCAGCTCATGCCCGTTCATCACCGGCATGCCCAAGTCAGAAATCACCACATCGAAACGGGCGTCACGGGCGCTTTGCAAGGCCTCTTGCGGCAGGTCGAAGGCGAGGACCTGGGCGTCTTCCATCTCCAACAGCAGTTTGAGGGTATCCAGCACTTCGGGAGAGTCATCCACGAGTAGAACGGTCAGGCCGCTCAGACGACCGGATTGCCCATTGCTGGGCGCTTGCTTGGCTTGTGGTTCTTCGAGCTTGCTCAAGGGCAGGCGAATGGTAAACGTGCAGCCCTTGCCCAACCCATCGGACTTGACCTCCACGCTGCCGCCATGGGCCTCGGTCAACTGCCGCACCAGGGACAGGCCGATGCCCAACCCTTCGCGTTGATGGGTCGCGTGCTGGGTCTCGGCCTGGCCGAACAGGTCGAATACTTCGTTCAAATGCTCGGCCTCGATGCCCACGCCGGAGTCCTTGACGTCCAGTCGCGCCATGCTGCCGTCCTGGCTGGCGATCAACTGCACGCGGCCACCGTTGGGGGTGAACTTCAGGGCATTGTTCACCAGGTTCCAAATGACCTGCTCCAACCGGGTCGGGTCGGCGTTGACGATCAGCACGCCGGGCCCCTCGGGCAGTTCCAGGGTCACCTTGTTCGGGTGATTGTCATTGATCACCACCGTGTAGATGTCCTGGAGCACTCGGCCCAGGTCCACGGCCTGGCGCTTGAGCTTGAGCTTGCCGGTGCGCACCCGCGCCACGTCGAGTAAATCGTCGATGATTCGCGCCTGGCTGGCCACGGCGTCACAGATGGTGTTGACGGCCTTGGCCGCCGCGCTGACGGTCTTGGTCACCGGCAAGCGTCGTAGCAATTCGGCGTTGAGCTGGATGAGGTTCAGCGGGTGCTTGAGTTCGTGGGACATGACTGCGAAGAACTCGTCCTTCAGGTGGCTGGTGTTCTGGGTTTCCATCAGCCGTTGGGTCTGTTCTTCGTGCAGGCGCTTATGGCCGGTCAGGTCGCGGGCGATTTTCACGTAACCCTGCTGGTGGTCGCCTTGTAGCAAGGTGACCTCGCCACTGCAGAAAAAGCGGCTGCCGTCCTTGCGCAGGTGCCAGCGCTCGTCCTCGCTGCGCCCGTTGGTCCGGGCCAGCCTCAATTCGATTTCCGGCACGCCGTCGGCGCGGTCCTGGGGCGAGAAGATGAAGTCGTAATAGGCGCCCTCGGCTTCGGCCTTGGAATGGCCGAAGATCAATTCGGCCCCGGTGTTCCAGCGAGTGATCACGCCATGTTCATCCAGCAGGATGATGGCGTAGTCTCGGGTGCTTTCGGCCACCAGTCGCATGCGTTCTTCTCCCAGGCGCAATTCTTCCTCGGCCGCCCGGCGCTTGCTGATGTCGATGAAGGTCAACACCGTGCCGTCGATGTGGTCCTCGCTGGAGCGGTACGGCAGCAGCCGGGCGATGTACCAGCGGCCGTCGTTGCTGCTGACTTCCCGTTCGATCATGTTCAAGGATTCGAAGACCTGGGTGGCATCCGCCGCCATGTCGGCGTAGTCCAGGCGATGGGTGATGTCCAGCAGCGAGCGGCCGGTGTCCACCGGCAGCATGCTGAAGATTTCCGTGGCCCTTGGCGTGAACCACTTGATCCGCACGCTGCGGTCGACGAACACCGTGGCGATGTCGGTGGAAGCGATCAGGTTGGTGAGGTAGTCGTTGATCTTGTCGGTTTCTTCAACCTTGGTCTTGAGCTCGTAATTGACCGTCAGCAGTTCTTCATTGATCGACTGGAGCTCTTCCTTGCTGGTCTCCAACTCTTCGGTGGCTGAGCGCAACTCTTCGTTGATCGCCTGCATCTCTTCATTGGAGGCCTTGAGTTCCTCGCTGGAGACTTCGGCCTGCTCGATGGTGTCCTGCAGATGCAGTTTGGTGCGCTGCAGTTCCCGTTCAAGGTTGGAGAGGACCTGGTTCTCGGTCTGGTCGGTGTTGGATTCAAGCTGTTCGGCCGCGTCGACTTCCACCTCATCGAACACCACCAGGACAAAGTCACCGTCGGACTGGTCGTCGCGATAGGGCTGGGCCAGCAGATCCACCAGGAACCGTCGGCCATTCCGCTCGAGGTTGACCTGGCGCGACTTGACCGCCTGGCCACTTTGGTTGACCTGGAACAGCGTGGTTCGGATCTCCAGGCGCAACTGCGGATTGACCAGCGTCAGCAGGTTGCGCGACATCTCGCCGCCGACATGGCGCAGGAAGCGTCCGGCGCTTTCGGACATGTGCAGGATGTCGGCGTTGGCGTCGACGATCATGCTCGGCGGCGCGGAGCGCTCGATGGCGCGCAAGTGGATGTCGGCAAACGACACCTTGCGTATCGGGGCGGCCAGGGGCGCAGCCGGGGAGGACGTCGTGCGCACATAACCACCCCGAGGCATGGTCGGTGTACGGCGGCTGCTGGCAGTGCCGTACTTGCTGCGGAAGATCCGGTTGCGCTTGTCCACTGGCGTAAACAGTTCATGGCAGGCATCGGCCGATTCCGACGAGCCGAGGAACAGATAGCCCCCCGGTCGCAGGGCGAAGTGGAACATTTGCAGGATTTCGCGCTGGACTTCGCGGTCGAGGTAGATCAACAGGTTGCGGCAGACGATCAGGTCGATCTGCGAGAACGGCGGATCCGACAGCAGGTTGTGCTTGGCGAACAGCACCCGCTCGCGGATCTCCTTGCGCACGCGGTAGTTGTGGCCATCCTTAAGGAAGTATTGACGCAGCCGGGTCGGGGGCACGTCGGTGATGATCGCCTCTGGGTAAGCGCCGTTACGGCCCGCAGTAATGGCACGTTCATCGATGTCGGTGGCAAACACTTGCAGCTTGGCGGGACTGGCGTCGTGCACCAGTTGATCGCTGACCAGCATCGCCAGGGTATAGGCCTCTTCGCCGGTGGAGCAGCCCGCCGACCACACGCGTATCTCCTCGGGAGCGACGCTGCCGGGCTCGACGGGTTGGAGCAGGCTGGGCAGCACATCCCGCTCCAGGGCTTCGAATGCTTCACGGTCACGAAAGAAGTTGGTCACGCCGATGAGCAGGTCGCCGAGCAAGGCCTTGGTTTCATCCGGGTGGCTCTGCAGGTAGGCATGGTAGGACGGTAAATCCGCCTGGGCGGTGACTTGCATCCGCCGTTCGATGCGTCGCAGCACCGTGGCGCGTTTGTAATGCTTGAAATCATGACCGGTGCCAGCACGCAGTTGCATCAGGATATCCATCAGCGACTGTTCGGCCGCGGCGGCCTCGCGTTCGGAGGTGGGCGGCTGGGTGTGAATTTCCGGGTCATTGGCGGTGGGCAGGCGGATTGCCTGGGAGTTGTGCCACAGCTCCAGGAGCTTTTGCGGTATTTCCGCCACTGGCAGCACCAGATCGACCATCTGGGTATCGATGGCCGCCTGGGGCATGCCATCGAACTCGGCGTCCGTGGGAGATTGCGCGATGGTCACGCCGCCTTGCTCCTTGATTCTCGACAGGCCCACGGCGCCGTCGGAGCCGGTGCCCGACAACACCAGGCAAAAGGCCCTTTCCTTGTGTACATCCGCCAAGTCGCGGAAAAACAGGTCGATGGCCACGTGCCCGCCCTGGCGGGGTTCGGTCGGGGTGACATGCAGATAGCCGTCATTCATGTGCAGGCTTTGGGCGGGGGAAATCACGTAGACGTGGTTCTTGCGGATCGACACCGTTTCGGTGACCTGCAGCACCGGCATCTTGGTCGTTTCCTGAATGATCTTGCCGGCCAGACTCTGATGGTCCGGCGCCAGGTGCAGGACGATGACGAACGCCATGCCGTTGTCCTTGGGCATGTGCTCGAAAAACTGCTTGATGGCCTGCAAGCCGCCCGCCGAAGCGCCGATTCCCACCACCGGGAAGTTCAGGTCACTGGGGCTCAGCTCTCGTCGCTGTGGCACGTTGGGAGAGCGTTTGCTTGATGGAGACATAAATTCTTGGCCTTAAAGGGCGGGGCAATCCAGTCCCGCCACATCAAATTCAGGGGGCAAAAACTCGCAGGATAGTCCGGTTGCACGAAGATTGCGAAGACCGGGCACTGCAAAGCCACCGTCACCGGCATTGTGCGCCCCGAAAATGCCCTCAGCCCACCGGCACACGCAGATATTCCGGCTGCAGGTAGTTGAACCAGAGCAGGATCATTTCCACCAGGATCGTCACCAGAACCAGCAAACCGACGCCCCAGACACTTGCCGAGTACAGCAGGCCCTGTTCTTTCTTGAGGCCCATGAACTTGGGCAATCCGACGAACAGCAGGAAGGTCGAGTAGGCCGACGCCAGCAATAACACCGCCACGGCCAGCCAGCGGCTCGGATACAAGCCGAAAATCCCGGCCAGGAAGTAGGGCGTGGCTGTATAGGCGGCGAAACCGATGCATTGGTTGACCGTCGGACGCACCTCGAAGGTGCGGGACATCCAGCGGATGAACAGCCCCATCAGCGTGACGCCGACCACGATGGTCAGGTACAGCAACGCACACAGCTGGAACGCGCTGGCGCTGCTGAGTCGTACCGTTTCGTTTTCGGCCAGGCTCCAACCGGTCCAAGTGGTGCCGATGAACAGGCACACCGCTGGGAACAGCGCGAGCAACAGCAAGTGAGCCAGGTAGTGGCGTGGATGCGCCTGTTCCTGTTCGCGGATGTCGGCCCAGGCGAACTCAGGATGCGTGAACAGTTTGACGAAAGGTGCAGACATGACGACCTCCTGATCAGGACGGCCTCTGCATGAGGCCCATGTAGGTTTGAGGTACGGCTACAGACAGGGGTTTCATTTATTTCCAGGATCTGGCTGACGGTGCGATAAAGGGAATGAATCAAAACGGCAGGGGTCAACCCATCAGCATCCCTGAAGGACCGTTTGCCATGACTGTTGCCCAAACCCTGGTTGATTATCTGCGCGAACATGACCTGCGCCTGACCACGGCCGAATCTTGCACCGCCGGGCAGATTGTCACGCTGCTGGCCGAGGTGCCCGGCAGCGGTTCACTGATCGAAAGCGGCTATGTGGTGTATTCCCCTGAAGCCAAGCAGCGCTTGCTCGGCGTGAGTCCACGCACCATCGAGACGTTCAATCTCACCAGTCGTGAAGTCGCCGAGGAGATGGCTCTTGGTGCCTTGCGCGATGCCAATGCCAACGCAGCCGTGGCGACCACCGGCCTGCTCGGGCCAGAGGATAAGGACGGTATCCCCGCCGGCACTGTCTGTTTTGCCTGGGCGTTCGAGGTAAACGGCCAGCGCGCGTTGTTTAGTCGCCGCGAGCGGTTCTTCGGCAACCGCAGCCAGGTGCAATTGTGGGCCGCCGAATATGTGTTGCGGCAATTGCCCACTTTTCACCAACGCGCCGTGGCGGGTGAGCGTCGATAGGGGCCGACCATGACCGATCAAGACGAGCAGGACGATCACCGCAGCCGCCAGTTCCCGGTGCGCGAAGACATGGTCTTCCAGCACAAGGTCTGGCGTTTTGAGCGAGTGGGCTGGTACGTATTGGTGCTGCTGGTGCTCCTGACCTTGCTGGGCCTGTTTTCCCGAGGCCCGTTGAGCGACCGGGAGTTGTACAGCAGCGACGGTAGCCTGGGCGTTGAATACCAGGCGTTCCACCGCAACGGCTCGGCCAACACCATGACCATCCGGCTCAAGGGCCAACCCAACGCCGTGCTGGAAGTGGCGTTGGGCGGCGATTGGCTGGAAGGTTTCGAGGTGCAAGCGCTGCAACCACCACCGATGCGTTCGGCGGGCGCGGGGCAGGGCATGACGCTCTGGGTCCAAGCGGACAAGCAAGGGCAGGCCAGCCTGTATCTGTCATTGCTTGGCGAAGGGTTCGGCACCTATCACAGCCGTATCGCCACCCCTGGCGGCGCCACGGTCAGTTTCAAACAGTTCATATTTCCTTAGGTGACCTATGGATTCGGTACTGCGAGCCGCCGCGTTGTACGCGGCATTGATGGTGTTGTTCAAGATCGCCGGGCGGCGTTCCCTGGCCGAGATCACCACCTTCGACTTCGTATTGTTGATGATCATCGGCGAGGCCACTCAGCAGGCGCTGTTGGGCGATGACTTCTCGATGACCAACGCGCTGATGGTGATCGTGACGCTGATTGCCATCGATGTCGGCTTCTCACTGCTCAAGCTGCGTTCGCAGTGGGTTTCACGGCTGATCGATGGGGGGCCGACCATCATCGTCGAGGACGGGCGCATCCTCCGTGGTCGGATGCGCCATGCGCGGTTGATCGAGGCGGACATCATGGAGGCCGCGCGTTCCAGCCAAGGCATCGAGACCCTGGAGCAAATCAAGTTTGCGATTATCGAGCGTAACGGGAAGATTTCGGTGATCGCCAAGGAGCCGTCCTGAGCACTGTCGCTAGACACTTTTTGTGGCACGGGGGCTGTTGTGGCGAGGGAGCTTGCTCCCGCTGGGCTGCGAAGCAGCCCCTCAACTCTTGCCAACACCGAGTTGTCTGGTCGTTGGGGGCCGCTTCGC